>CAYFHZ010000015.1:0-16396 GCA_964342535.1 uncultured Bacteriovoracaceae bacterium
GTTCATAATCCTCAGGAGCCCCCGGATGTCCAACAAACAATTGATGATTTCTTCTATACTGTTTCCTAACATCTCTAAGAGCATCTTCACTCCTAGGTTTTTCAAATTTGTTTATCACTATAAAAGAAGCAGACTCTAGCATTTCAATTTTTTCTAGTTGAGACTGGGCTCCAAATTCAGGTGTCATTACATAAGCACATTTATCTGCAACAGTTGTAATTTCATCACTTGCTTGACCAATACCCGATGTCTCTACAATAATGAGATCAAAATTTTGTGATTTAAGGAAATTTATCACTTTAGATATCTGTGGCGAGAGTTCTGTTTTGGAATTTCTTGTTGCCAGAGATCTTACAAAAATTCCATCATAACTTGCACTACCAAGCCTTATTCTATCACCGAGTAACGCTCCTTGAGTTTTTTTCTTTGTTGGATCTACACTTATCAGTGCAATATTTGCTTGCTTATAGTACCTATGAAATCTTAGTAGTAATTCATCAATAAGAGATGACTTTCCTGCTCCACCTGTACCAGTAATCCCAAGTACAGGAACTTTTCCTGGTTCAACACTAAAAGGTAACTCACCCTTGTCTTCAATATAAGTAATGACCTTAGAGATTTCACTCTCTGTTAATTTAGACTTATCTAGGTTTTTAAAGTTAATTTCTTCAATTGTTGAATGTTGTGCTTTAGCAATCATGTCATCTATGATTCCTTCGAGCCCCAAAGTCATTCCATCTTGTGGGCTATAAATTTTGGTAATACCTTGCTTATGTAATGTTGCAATTTCCTTAGGTGTTATAACACCTCCGCCACCTCCAAATATCCTTATATTATTCGCACCTCTCTCATCCAAAAGATCACGTACATATTTAAAATATTCATTATGGCCACCTTGATATGAACTAATAGCTACAGCATTAGCATCCTCACTAATGGCTGCGTCTACGACGTCTTTAGCTGACCTATTATGTCCAAGGTGGATGACCTCAACTCCTTTAGATTGAAGAAGTCTTCTCATTATATTGATAGAAACGTCATGGCCGTCAAAAAGAGAGGCAGCAGTCACAAAGCGCAGTTTAGATTCCATTAATAATTCCTTTAAATCCTAAATAAATCTAAAAAAATAGTTATCACAAAATGAAATCCTCTGCAAAAGATGCTTAGCTTTACTTAAATTTTCCCCTCCTTACCACGAGTACAATTACAAAGGATTAACATTTGTACAGATGGTAATTTGAAAAACTTTGCTTATAACTTAACTTTTTGTAATTGTTACTCACCGCATTGCAACTTTAATTCATAAGGAATATTGATATTTAAAATTTCAAAGGAGTTATTGTGGTCAATTTTATAAAAATTTTTAGTTTATTTATATTTATCAATTTTGACTTAATCGCTAAAACGCAACAATCATCTTTCGCAAAAGAGTACTCTACCATTGGAAATATTTCCGTTGAAAGACTTAGAAAAATTACTGACCATTGTTATAGAAAAACAATAACTGACTTAGCCAAGCAACTTTATGGTAGCAATCATTTTAATAAACCTAAGTTTAGAGTCATGCATGTACATGAAATATTTAACACGGACTCTCTTTCAACATTAAAACCTCTTAAAAAAGAAGGAGATGAATTCTTTCTATTTCCTGGTGGGAACTTATATGGGGTCATGCACAAAGATCTTCCATATCACTATGCGGGTAGTGATTCAGTTCTAGGAAGGTACGTCTCAGTAGAGTTGAATCCAAATGGTAGTTTAGTGAGATTTGAGTCAAATAATACTTTATTTGCTAATTGGTATAGTTCTGTTGCAAAAACGGAGGGTGCTGTCTTATTTCTTTCAAGTGATAACTCAGAAGAAAAATACTATGCACAGTTAGCAATTTCGTTGCAAAAAAGAGCTGAATTAGATGCTCTTATGCGAGGAATGCGTAAGTCGTCACTGAAACATTCTGGTCGTTTATTTCAAAGCTTTGAAGTGCCTATGATCTATTATGAAAAAGATGACAAAGACCAAGTTAAAAATATTTCAGTATATGTTTATGATAACTCACCATTAAAATATTATAATGAACGAGTTAGCTATAATCGTAATGAGCACTTTAACTGCTTAGTTGATCGTATGAAAAAACATTTATAATGAATGAATGCAGAGGTAAAGTTATTTACTTCTGCACAACTTCTTCATTACGAGAAAAAAACATGTGCAGAGTAAAACTATAGAAATAGAAATCCACTGAGAAGTAGAAAAATAAAATATTTCACCTCTAATCTTATCCCCTCTAAAAAATTCAAGAATAAACCTAATAATTCCATAAGCTACAATATAAACTGTAATAAGCTTGGTTCTCAGCCCTGTAATCCATAGTTTATAAAGGGTGAATGAAAGTATAAAAAGCAATATTGATTCATATAACTGTACAGGATGCCTATGAGTACCATGTAAATTAATGCTCCAAGGCAAGTCACAATGAGTTCCATAACAGCACCCTGCAAAAAAACAACCGATTCTTCCTATCCCATGTCCAAGACTTACTATAATTGGCATAAAACTCAAATCGTTAATTTTAATTTTATAATAGTTAAAATAGATGATGGATCCTATAAGTCCTAAAATGAATCCGCCATAGAAAACAAATCCCCCACCCAACCAAAGGCTACTTGATACTAATATATCAGCCTCCAAGTAATTCCTGGCTGTAATAATAAAGAGTAATTTGCCCCCTAACCAAGATAGAATAAATATGTAAATTGCAAATGTTTTAGGATTAGGAAAGTTTAAATTCTCAATTTTTATAAAGTACTGGAAAAGAATAAAACCTAGCCCCCATGCAATACCAATTAAAAGTGGATACATATAAATGATCTCACTTCCAATATGAATCAAGGGAAACAAATTAACTCTCTTTTAGTTGTTTTTGTTGTTCTTGTTTCTGTAAAAAATAATCAAGGATAATTAATCCAGCTGCAATTGTAATTGCTGAGTCCGCAATATTAAATGTAGCGAAATGGTGCTTTCCAATATAGAAATCAAAGAAATCCACAACAAAATCTAATCTAAATCTATCGATAAGGTTTCCAATAGCACCGCCGAGTATTAAAGCATACGCCCAAGACATTATTGCATTACCTTTTAACGACTTTAACAAAAGATAAAAAAGCACAAAACATGCAATAACTGGCAGAGCAAGAAATAATGTGTATCTAATATAATTATGAAAGGCACCACCAAACCCAAAAGCCGCCCCAGAATTTCTTACATAAGTTAAATTAAAGAAACCATCTATTACCGGTACTGATTCACCAAGATAGAAGTGTTTAAAAACATAATACTTTGACCATTGATCTAAGACTATAATTCCAACAATAAAAGCAATATAAAGTAAAAGCTTTTTCATTTAATAGTAATCCTTAGGGTTAAGTTCATATTTTTCAATTTTACGTAAAAGAGTTTTCTTTGGTATATTCGCATTCAACGCGGTTTGATTAATTTTCCCTTTATTCATTCTCAGGGCTTGGGTGATAAACTCTTCTTCAAACCTATCCTTTGCCGCTTGAAAATCTAACTTTACTTGACCATCTTCTTCCGTTGCAAAAGTAAATTGATAGGCATCATCGATCTGCTCACTCTTATCAGAATCTAAGACTGAATTTTGTATCCCTTTAATGTCAATAAATGCATCTGTTCCTTCGTGTTCTGGAACTTGTTTTGCTCCTGGTTGGTCTTGCTTTAACTTTTGAGGTAATGCCTCAAGAGTAATCTGATCAGACGATTCCATAATGAAGCTATGTTCTATTGTGTTTCTTAGTTCTCTTATGTTTCCTGGCCAAGAATATTTTTGAATTAATTGCATAGCCTCGGGTGAAGTACCTTTTATTTCAAGTCCATGAACATTATTAAAATAATTAATATAATAATTTACCAAATGTGGAATATCAGTTTGTCTATCTCTCAATGGAGGTAGGTAAACAGGAAGAACATTTAATCTATAAAATAAATCCTCTCTAAATTTTCCTTCCTTTATCATCTCTTCAAATGGCTGGTGAGATGCTGCAATTATTCTTACATCTACTGATATTTCTCGATTTGAACCGACTGGTGTAAATTTTCTTTCTTGTAAAATTCTAAGAAGCTTAACTTGCATTGCTGCAGATATATCACCAATTTCATCTAAGAATAATGTCCCACCTTCAGCGTATTGAAATTTTCCAATTTTTCTTGAGTCTGCACCTGTAAAAGCACCTTTTTCATGTCCAAATAATTCAGATTCAATAAGGTTTTCAGAAATGGCACCACAGTTTACTGCGACAAACTTATGATCTTTTCTAGGTCCATTAAAATGGATAGCTTTTGCGACTAATTCTTTACCTGTACCTGATTCACCTCTAATCAGCACAGGCGTATTTACTTTTGCTAATCTTCCAATAACATCAAAAACTTTTTGCATGGAGTTTGATTCACCAACAAATTTGTCATCCCCATTATCTCCTAGAGATAATGTTGGTGCACTAAAAGCTGTTGTTTCAACCATTGATCTAGCTTTTAGAGCTCTTTTTATTAAGGCTACTAAATTTTCTGACGTTATTGGTTTTTCTAAATAATTATAAGCGCCCTCTTTTACCGCCCTTACAGCATCAGAAACATTTGAAAAAGCTGTCAATATAAGAACGATTATAGAAGAATCATGTTGCTTTATTTGAGTAAGAGCTTCAATACCATCCATTTCCGGCATATTCACATCCATAACCACCAAATCATATTTCTCGCGATATACTGCACCAACGGCTTCTTTACCATTGTCTGCAACATCTACACGGAAATGGTGATATTCTAGTGCTTGCTTAACTGACTGTTGCAAAACCTTGTCATCATCTACGACTAAAACTTTTTGCATGGTCACTCCTCTACTCATTTTTGAGTTTAATTAAAAATTTAGTTCCTTCATTAAGCTTCGACTCTACAGAAATTGTTCCGTGATGAAGTTCAATAAAATATTTTACCAAATAAAGGCCCAGCCCTGAACCTTTAATTTTATGTGATTCATCATTTTTTACTCGATAAAATTTCTCAAATATATGGTCAATTTCATCTTCAGCTATGCCTTTACCATTATCGGCTATCTCAATATAAACCCATTGGTCATCATCATGAGTTTTAACGGTTATTTGATTACCATCACCTGCATATTTTATAGCATTACCAATAATATTACTAAAAACCCTATGAATGAGATTTACATCAACTTGTATTGGATATAATGGATCTAATTCTGTCGATATTCTCATGGATTTTGCATTGGCTTCAAATCTTAAACTTGAAACAACTTGCTCAATTAAATTATTAACATCCTTACTTTCCAATTTAAGTGCTAATTCTTGAGATTCTATCTTCGTCAAATCTAAAATGGAGGTTATAAAGTTATTAAGCTCTTTTGTTGATTCTACAATATTTCCTAGTAACTCATCTTGCTTTTCATTATTTTCATATTGCACTCGTAATATATCCGCTATACCAGCAATTTTTGCAACAGGGGTTTTTAAATCGTGACTCATCAGTGAAATAAAGTTGTGCTTTAATTTATCTACTTTCTTTAACACTTTAGCTTCTTCTTCAATTGCATATCTAGTTTGATATTCCCCAATTGCTCTAAATGGAACCCATATATAATAGACAACAAATATACTTAAAATTAAATGAGATAACTTGAACCACACTCCAATCCCTACAAAAGAAATATATGCAATCATAAATATTCCCAACATAAGTGACATGGTTATTATAAGCCCTTTTGCTGGTTGAACTTTTGAGATAATAAAGGATAGGAATATTGCAATTATTATGGCGATTGTATCTGTAACCCAATCTACAACTGGGTAAATTGTTTTTCTATTAATAAGTGCATCAACAATTTCTGCATGTACAAAAACTTTGAATGCCTTAGCACCATCCTTTCCATATGGAGTAAGAGTAAAATCATTTGGTTGTGATACATACGCTGGACCAACTAAGACGACTTTGTTTTTAAAATAGTCCTCTGGAAAATTTCCAACAACAACACGATGATACGGAATTGAATTTATTTTTTTACTCGATATCGGATTAATAGAATATTCAAAGTATGCATATGTAGCATCTGTTTCCAAGTCATAGTGTGAACCTGTATAGCTTTTGGCGTCAATAATTTCTAATCCTCTTATTTCTTGGATTTTGTTTGCGATCCACAAGTTGAATGAGTCTTCTCCCGCCACATTTAAAATCGCACGTCTCGTAACACCATCTTTTGCAAAATTGCCGGTATCTTGATCTAGTAAAACGATTGACTCTCCAATATCCTTTAGATATCTCGGGACAAAATCATTGTCGGGGAATCTATTTTCTACACCAAAACGAACAAAACGATTTTCAGATTTATACTCTAATATCTGCTTTTTAAAAAACTTCATATCTGATCTGTCTATCGAATTTTCGACATGACCAAAATCACCCATAAAACCAATTCCTCTGGGACTGGTTTTTAATAGTTTTTTAAGAAATCTGTTATGTGTGGCGTAGGTATATGGGTAGCTTTCACCTAAAAATTGATCACTTTCCTCATCAATGGTGATGACTACAATCTCGGATTCATCAGGTGGCAAAATATTTGATCTCGTCCACAGATCGTAAAATATCGCATCTAGTGAATGAAAAGAATACTGTATTAATATAAATATAAAGATAAGTGTAAAAAACAGAGGGTATAAATTATTATACTCAATGTCCTTAAAATTAATTGATATTTTTCTAAAATTGTTCTTCATAGAACTTTACTTTTCTGAAAATTGAAAATCCCTCTAAATAAGAAATTAATATTTTCCTTAACTGTAATTCGCTTTCTAAACTACCAAATAAAAGCCTTAAAAATGATGTTGTTTTTGCATCTTCTAATTCTTGTGAAACAGCCCTTAAACAGTGATGAGCAGACACTTCTTTAAAGAGCATGTTTAATTTTTCAAAAGGAAATACCAGAGGCCTTATTAAAAGTATTAAAAAGACAGATAATATTTTAAAGGTGTTGCTCTTTCGATTTAGAAAAAGAATATTTTGTAAAAAAAAGAAAATTAATCTATAAAATATTACAGACAATCCTAAGGACTTTGTTAGTAGCCAAACATTATTTGTTCTCTTGAATTCATAAACATAATTAATTAGCTCTTCTACTTGCTCACTATTCATACTTGATAACACTTCACGCTCAACCACAATTGACCAATTTTTAGATGATTGTAGCAAAAAGCAATTTGGCTGATGGCCACTGTATAAATAAACCATAGGCATTTTTTCTTGTTCCTTATATGATTTACTCTTTAATCTTTGAAAGAGAAGCTGTTCATCTGTATCGATGACCTCTCTAGCACTAAGTATCATTAAAAGAATTTTATCAATATAAATATACATATAACCCCATAGGGTCATGTAAACGGCCAAAACAATTTTTAGCCAAAACTCACTAGCTAATAAAAAAATTAGTGTGCAAGGCGCAATGAGCGTAAAAATGTACAAAGTTAATGATTGTATTGTCTTCATTTTTCAATAGTTTAACATAGTTTTATTGTATGAAAAATTTCTATCCAATTTTTCCCTTTCTTTCTAAGGTTCTGTTTTTGCTTCTCGTTTATCTATCTTAAGGTTTGTTAATATTACACGAAGTACTAAGAAGAATGGACTTTTCTTTAGAGAAAAGCTATAAGGTTTGAGCCCAAACATACACGGAGTTAAGGTTGGAAGACGAGGATCTCGAATTACTTGCTGAAGCTAGGGGAATTCTAAGCTCATCTGTTGAAGTTACTAAACTCGACGAAAATCTTCTTATCTGTGAATGCATGTGCATTAGTGTTGGGGATATAAGGGAAACTTTTAAGCATAATGAACCCTGCTTAGATTTATTAGTAAGTGAACTCGGATTGGGGTCCGCATGTTCCACCTGTCTCAAGTCGAAAGGAGATTGGTTTAATAAAATCTAAAGGTGCTCATTAGAAGGAGATGTTAATGTCATTTGATAGACTGCTTTTCGGAACTGCCGGCGTGCCCAATTGTACAGTGAAAAAAAATAGCCCAGTTGAGGGAGTAAAAAAGATCCATGAACTTGGTTTGGACTGTATGCAACTTGAATTTGCTCACGGTGTTCGTATGAAGGAAGAAGTGTCTTCTGCCTTAAGAAAAGTATCTTATGAGTTAAATGTACCTTTAACTTCTCATGGTCCGTATTACATTAACCTCAACGCTAGAGAGCAAGACAAGATTGACTCTTCAGTAGAGAGAATTATTCAGACAGCCAAAATCTCTGATCTTTGTGGTGCCGAATCAATGACATTCCACGCTGCTTTTTACATGAAAGATTCACCATATGATGTATTTGATCTTGTAGAAAAGTCCATGAATGTTATTGAAGAAAGGCTTTCTAGGTTAGATATTGAAATCGAACTAAGACCTGAACTTACAGGTAAGACTTCTCAGTTTGGATCTCTTGAAGAACTTATAACTTTAACAAAAAATGTCGGAAGTGTTAAACCTTGTATGGATTTTTCTCATCTATATGCTAGAACTGGAAAATATAATACTAAAGAAGAGATACTTGAAGTTCTTGACCAA
Source organism: uncultured Bacteriovoracaceae bacterium (assembly GCA_964342535.1). Lineage (GTDB taxonomy): Bacteria > Bdellovibrionota > Bacteriovoracia > Bacteriovoracales > Bacteriovoracaceae. The sequence goes on from CAYFHZ010000015.1 coordinate 8,632, forward strand.
CTTGAAGTGGAGCTTGGAAAAGATGCTTTAGGTTCTATGCACATACATGTATCTGGTATCAGTTCAAATTCAAAAGGTGACTTAAAACATTTAAACCTTGAGAAATCTGACTTTAATTGGAGAGCAATGCTCGAAGCTTTAAAGGAAAAAGAATGCAAGGGATATATTATTTCCAACAGTCCTAATTTGGAAGTAGATGCAAAAATGTTAAAAGACTATTACGTAGCACTTTAAATATATAGGCCCTCTTTGAGGGCCTTTTTTAATTAATCTTCGTCATCACCAAGCATTTCACTCAGTTTTCTTATCGCAGTCCTATCAGTATTTTTTTCTGGATTTGCACTCGCCCCAGTAGGCACAAAACCAATTTCTCTAAGCATCTCATTAGCAATAGCAACGGCATTGTATATAACGCTTGCCCTTTTTCGAGTATCTTGCATATACTCCATTGATAGTTGTGACATCATTACAGGTAAAATTGTTTTAGCAGCTTCCAATTTTCTATCCGCATACTCTTTTTCGTTTATTTCAACAATTGACTTCATAAGATTCCTCCATCAAAACAATTGTACTACAATTAAGAGTATTTTAAAGAGTTTTTAGACGCCACTAGCACCATAGTTAGGTAGAACCCGAGCAGATGGGTCTAGCACATCACAATTTTCCCACTCTTTATTAGGCATCCAAAAGTTTGTTACAAGATATGACTTTCCAGGATAAAACTCTTCAAAGATTTGTCTAAACATTAATGACTCTTTTGTAAAAGGAGTGGCATGTTTATAAACTTTCTTTACAGAAATGAGTTCTTTTTCAGATATAATTTCATCTGCATACATTTTTATATAATCAACCATAGAGTGCCCGACAGCATCACTAAAAGCAGCTTTTTCTCTATAAAGAATAGAATGTGGTAAATAATCACCTTGTTCAAAAGCTTTTCGTAACAAGTATTTTCCATGCCCATATGAATTCATTTTAAGCTTAGGATCAATTGACATAACATATGATACAAACTCTTTATCACTAAAAGGTACTCTCGCTTCAAGAGAGTTAGCCGAAATGCATCTATCAGCTCTCAAAACATCGTACATATATAGTTCACGCACACGCTTTACAGCTTCCTTTTGAAACTCTTCAGCACTAGGAGCAAAGTCTGTATATTTATAACCAAAAATTTCATCAGATACTTCACCAGTCAAAAGAACTTTTACATCAGTTTTTTCATGAATATATTTACATACAAGATACATTCCTAAACTGGCCCTAATCGTCGTAATATCATAAGTTTCTAGATGCCAAATCACATCACGTAAGGCCATAAGTATATCATCTTTTGTAATAATAACTTCTGTGTGATCTGAACCGATATAGTCAGCAACCTCTTTGGCATATTTTAAATCGATAGCATCTTCACTCATCCCCACTGCGAAGGTTTTTATTGGTTTATCAGAATATTTTTGTGCGATTGAACAAACTAGTGATGAATCAAGACCACCACTAAGTAAAAAGCCAACAGGCGCATCTGCATTAAGCCTCTTCTTAACTCCTGCAGATAGTAGCTCATTAATTTTTTTATAAACAGTTTCAAGTCCGTCAGTTGAGTATTTTTTTACTTCTCCCAAGTCTAAATATGATTTAATCTGACCATTTTCATAATAAGTTCCAGGTGGTAATGCTTTTATATCTTTACAGTACAATTGAAGTGCTTTCACCTCACTGGCAAAACAAATTTTTCCATTTTCTGTATAACCATAAAATAATGGCCTTATACCCATTGGATCTCTTGCTGCCCAAATTTGATTGCTTTTTTCATTATAAATAACAAAAGCAAATTCTCCATCCAAAGAATGTAGCATTTCCTCTAACCCAAGTTTTTCAAACATCGGAATAAGTACCTCGCAATCACTGCCAGAAGTATAAGAATATTCAAAGTCTGTTTTCAACGACTGATAATTATATATTTCACCATTACACATTAAATATAAGTCAGAAGACACAAAAGGCTGATCTCCCTTATGAGTCAAATCCATAATTGCAAGACGTGTAAAACCCAAACTAGCTGAGTCAGTTTCTACTAGTTCGACATCATCAGGTCCTCGATGGACAATTCGGTCAAGTGACTTTTGTATGAGTTCTTTTTTTACTTTTTTATCTGTTGAAATGAGAAATCCGCACATATTAATCCTCCTGGGTATTAAATTATCGTTAAAAATCTCAATTTACTCAATAGTTAATACGTAATTACTCTAATTTTTATCGATTTTAATATTTTTGTACATTATAATTATTAAACTCATAATTTACAGGAGCCTTCACCATGGAAAAGTATGAAATTGATAATTTAGATAGGGAAATTCTTACACTGCTTTTACATGATGCTCGGATTTCCTACCTAGAAATAGCCAGAAAGCTTATCGTCTCAGGTGGAACAATCCATCAAAGAATAGATAAGTTAAAGAAAGCTGGCATTATTGAAGGTAGTCAAATCAAGCTTAATCTTAAAAACTTAGGCTATGACGTCACTGTCTTTCTAGGTGTTCACTTAAATAACTCAAGAAGTTTACCTGAAGTCATTAAACAGCTCAAAGCATACCCTGAAGTCTTAGAGGCACACTACACCACTGGAAGTTATGCTCTTCTATTAAAGATATGTACACAAAGTATTACAGACTTTCATAAATTTCTTGTCGAAAAGTTACAGTCTATTTCAGCAGTACAATCAACTGAGTCATTTATAAGTATGGACCAACCGATAAGCAAAGAAATTACTTTGAAGGATTAAAATGAAACTTGCCTATAAAATCGTACTTGTATTTAGTATCGCCAAAACTTATTCTTGTGATAAGCTTCTCCCTAACTTACAGAAGTGGTCAAAATGCAACGATGAACTCATGATTAGTTTGAATAAATGTTTCAAGTTAAGTGAGTTATATTCAAGGTATCAATGCCTTCATAAGCTTAAAACAATAGCCGACTTTAGTCATATAACTTCAACAATTAAGCTCACTGAAAAAAGTTTTGTGTTTAATGTACCAAGTGGCGGCTGTACGAATGAAAAACATTTCATTCTAGATTTTCAAAAAAGGAAAGAGAACGTTTTAGATGATCTAAAAATTGTTCGTATTCTTTAGGACTCCTGTGAGGGATATTATCCAAACGGAGTTACTATTAAGATTAATTATTCTGATTTAAAACTCGAACCCGGCTATAGCTTCACTTACAATAATATGAAATATTCAATTCCTTAGATATTATTTTTAATAAAAAGTTCAGAGAATCTTTCTATCTCATTATCACCTAGATCACAAACTTCATCTAAGGCCTGATACGTCCGTGAGTCCATTCCACAGGGGTTAATTTTTACAAGCTCATCAAACATTTTCTTATCTCTATAAACATTAAAAGCAATACCATGTTCTGTGACAAATCTATTTAATCCAACCCCAATAGATGCTAGTTTTTTTCGATTAAGCCACACCCCCATCAATTTTTTAGCTGCCAAAACATCTTTAAGTCCATATTCATTTATAAGTACATCTCTTACTGAATGCAAAAGCCAAAGCATATGGTCCTCTAGAGTATAACTCGTATTTATTGAAACTATTGGATAAAATATCCATTGCCCAGGACAGTGAAATGTAACTCCCCCTCCTCTTTTTATTTTATAGACAGGAAAGGATAAAGATAGATTTTCGTCAAAATCAACTAGGCCTTCAACATCCCTTTCATTTCCACGTCCAAGAGTAAAAACATGAGGGTGATTACAAAAAATATAAATTTTAAGACTTCTATTTGCTTGAATGAACTCTTGTGCTTTTTTTTGAAAGGTTAAAAATTCATTATAATTCCAAGAGAATTTTTTTACGATAAGAATTTTTTCCTTCGTTAAAACTTCTGCGTCCTTGGGTGTTTCAAAGTCATCAAAAATCATCTAACTGCGATTCCAGTTTTGACTCTTACCCAATTTATCGTTTAAAAAAGTTAAATAGTCTGAAGCCTTATAGGAACTTCTCACCATAGGTCCTGAAGCCACAAAGTCAAATCCAATGTCGTAAGCAATCTTTTTTAAATGCTCAAATTCTTCTAACTCGTAATATCTTTGAACTTCTAAGTGAGCTCTCGTTGGTCTCAAGTACTGACCAAATGTAATGATCTTTACTCCCACATTTTTAAGATCAACCATGGCCTCAACGAGCTCATCTTTCGTTTCTCCTAACCCCACCATCAAAGATGACTTTGTAGCAATATCGGGTACGTACTCATTATAAAACTTAAGCGCCGCCAGTGTTTTTTCGTACCCGGCCCTTCTATCCCGAACAGGATGAGTAAGCCTTTTAACCGTTTCTATATTTTGAGCAATTACAAAAGGTTTAGAATCTGCCAATGTTTTCATATGAACTTCATCCACTGCAAAATCAGGAATGAGTACTTCAACTTTTACTTCTGGGTGATCCTGATGAATTTGATATACAACATTAGCAAAGTGAGACGCTCCAAAGTCTTCCAAATCGTCACGGTCTACACTTGTAACAACAAGATAGTTAAGCCCCATTCTAGAGACCATTTCAGATGCTTTCTTAGGTTCATCTAAATCAAGCCATCCTTTTGGATTACCTGTCTTCACATTACAAAACTTACAAGCACGGGTACAAGTATCACCCAAGATCATCATTGTCGCAGTTTTAGCATCCCAACATTCCCCTAGATTAGGGCACTTTGCTTCCTCACACACAGTAAAAAGATTTCTCTCTCGTAGAGATTTCTTTACTCCCAAAAAGTTATCACCCTTTGGTATTTTTGCTTTTAGATAACGAGGTTTTCCTTGGATATTTTTAAGACCATATTTTTTAAAGACAGTTTTTTCCATATGGCCATGTATCATATATCAACACATTAGGTCAATAATACTAACTAGCTTGGCCAAAAAATACCTCTGTCGATGAGTTAATTAATGTAATCTGTGCAGAGTTAATATCTCTTCCGTAAAACATCTCCAAAACAGACAAAAAATCGTCACTATCCTCAAATGGAGTTAGAGTAAACGATTGCGAGATTCTATTCCTAAAAGGACCCCAATTTTTTGGAATTTCAAGCACTTCATTTTTTTTACTGATTTGATAACATTTACGCTCTGGCTGATATATGGCCGAGATTTGAAATGTATTCTCGTTTTGAAAAGGAATAACATTACTAGGCGCTTCTCCTTGTATTGTCTCCTGAACCATTAAATCTATTAAATTTTTATCATCCATACATTACGCATATCGGCACAACGGGATAAATATTTATAAATTAATTAGTTATTTAGTACTTCAATCGGTTTCGCACCCTCAATAAACGTCTTTACATTTGTAACTTCGGAAATTTTCCAAATAGTATCTTCTTTAATAAGAGTAGCTACTTTCTTAACTTCAGAAGAAAATTCCTTACTATTCTTCTCAATTATATCGTATTTAACAATATATGTAAGGGTACACTTATTCGGCTGACAATTTTTATTAGATATATCAATTCTGGGATTCGCTAGTTTCTCAACACCTACAAATTTTTTAAATTCTTCGTCATTTAGATTTGTAACGGTTTCTAATAGCTTACCTGTAGTATATTTATCAAAATATGTTCTATCTACTTTTTTTTGTGTTAGGTCTTGGATATACATCTTGATTAATCCCTCAGGTGTTTCAGCACCTTTATCACAAGAAACTAAAACAATAACATTCAAAACAACTAATAAAAATTTTATCATACTAACAACTCCGGATTATAACCCATTTCTTCAATTATTTCATAAAACTCGAACCAACCCAATGTGTTCAAAGTTTCCTCATTTGCACTATTTTTCAGCTTAATTCCAATTCCATTTTTTTGATGTGAGACGACCCTACCTTTAGTCGTAAATTCTGTGTCCTGAAATGTAATTTTTAACTCCACGGCACCTCTAACTTTTTTATCTTCATGTAGGTATATATAACATCCTTCTTCGCTCCAGTTTGTAAGATAACCCTCGTAAACTTTCTCGTCACTTTGCACTAGCTCAACTTTAATTTGCTTCAACATTGGATTAAATAAGTTTTTTTCATCAAAAAAAGGATTGTAATAGGATTCTGTTACTTCTGAGCTATAGAATTGGAGTAAATAAAATGCAAGAATGATATAAGAAAATAAAATAATCAAAATAAACTTTGAGAAGTTTATATTAAGATTGTACATCGTTAACACAATTGTTATTAAAGTCGACAAAACAAATCCACCAATAGCGAGTTTTTTCTTATAAGACAGAAAAAATAAACCTGTCACAAAAAAGACACCGACAATTGAAATATGATTAACTAAAAAGACTTTTAAATAATTTTTTTGAACAATTGTTCCTGAGTTTTTAAAGAGTTCTTGTAAGAAAATGAATAAAAGAGAGAAAAACAAATACAAGATAATGTTCCAAATCACGGGTCCACGATAGTCAATTTTGTTAGTCATTTAATTTTTTCTCCATTCAGCTATAATAATATTATGTTAGAAAAGCTAGAAATAAACAATACTTGTATCAATTGTGATAATTGTCGGGTTATCTGCCCCGAAAAGTCCATTTATACCGATGGAAAGTCTTACTCAATTGATTTGTGGAGTTGTATTCGGTGTGGTCTTTGTATTGAAATTTGTCCTAATGATTCTATAAAACTTAAAAAAATTGATGATTAGATTTTAGTTTTTATTCCTGCATACTCTATTAATTCTTTATTAATAGTAAACTCCCCAAACTGGACGACATCTTCACGTATTACTTGTTCAAATTCTTCAAGCTCATTACATAAAAAATGGTAGAACTCACTTTTAGTTTTATTCTTTAGCTTATGTATATTATCAAAATATTGTTGAACTGTTCCAAAGTCCCAATATTCCATATCACTCATATCCTCTATAACATAATTTTTATCTTTGAACTCAACAACTGAATCAAAAAATTTAGAACAACCTTCTCTTAGAGAAAGATCATCAAGTTTAATTATGCTCATTCCTGTATATGTCAAATACTCTGCCTCTGTAACAATGGCATGTGGGACAATTTCATCAAGAAGTAATCCCTTCCTTAGCTTTAATTTATTATATTTTTCTTCCTGTTTAACTCTATGAGCAAAAAGAATACCAGAATGAGATCCCATTCTCTCAAGAATTTCTTTAAATCTTTTAGGAGACATAAAAATAAATTGGTCACTATTGATGATGAGTAGATTACCTGTGTATTTTAATTTTTTCGCAAGGTTATGAATCGCACCACCAATATCAAGCATTTCATCTTCTATAATTAACTGAACTGAACTATTCTTTTCCTTAAAATGTTCAACTAACTTATCTTTGTAGTTATATACATTTATATAAATATCTACATCACCTACAAGCCGTCTTGCGTATTTTATTTCAAGATCTATGAGGGATTTATTACCTAACGGCCAAAGAACTTTTGGTATGACTTTACCAATCTCTCCCATTCTTGTTCCCTTACCTGCAGCAAGAATGAGAACATGATCAACTCTCATAGTAGACACCAAAAAGAATTTTTCTCAATGTTTTATAATGTGGTTTTTTCAATAAAACTTTTCTTATTTTTTCCATAGCAAAGCCAATATATTTAATATATCTTACATCTTTTCTAGTGTTATATATATACGCAAAACTACCGACAGCCTTAAACACTCTTTGCAATGTCATATCACAATATAGATCTAAAAATTCTTCATATGAACTTTGATTTAATTCATCCATATTCATA
>CAYFHZ010000016.1:0-16255 GCA_964342535.1 uncultured Bacteriovoracaceae bacterium
CTTTCTTTTTTTTTATATGCTAAGAACTTTCCATCTTTTTCAACGATAACTCTTAACAATTCTAACTCATAAAATTTTTGAGATACTTCTTCTTTTTTTAATGGATAACTAAGGGGATTCATTTTTCTACCAATACAATTATTTCTTAAAGGACAAATATCACAGTCAGCGACATTTGCTCTACATACAACTCGCCCCAAATCCATTAAAGCTTCGTTTAAAAGTCTTGCACCAAATTGATTTATCTCTGAAGCAATTTTTCCGAATTCAAATTGTTTTTGTAATTCCATCTGAAGTTTTTGACCTTTATACTCTTTAATTCCGTAATATCTACTTAAGACTCTTTCTAAGTTCGCATCCAAAGCTAATGCAGGTTGATTTGTGCCCATAGCGATAAGTGCATTTGCCGTATATGGGCCAATACCATCAATTGTTATCAAAGTGTCATAATTGGTTGGAATCTCTCCTTGGAATTTAGAATCAATCATTTTAGCTATTTTAAGAAGATTTCTTGCCCTTCTGTAATAACCTAAGCCTTTCCATTCAACAATAATATCATCTTCTGAAATTTGAGATAGTTGATGTAAAGTTGGAAATTTTTGAATGAATCTTTCAAAGTGATTAAGTACTGTTGAAACAGTAGTTTGCTGTAACATTATTTCAGATACGAGTGTATGATATAGAGATCTTTTTGTTCTCCAGGGTAAGTCTGAAAATTCTCTTTGAGACCATTCTATCAGTTCTAAATTCATTTTTAGTATATAACAAAGCACTATTTTTATGACAAGAATTGAAATTGATCTTTAAAAGAAGATAATTATTTGCATACTCCGGCCAGACGAGCTATTGATTCTTTCATCTCACTAGCATAAAAAGGAGTATCTAACCCCTTAAAGCTATGTTTTCCAAGACTTTCGATTGCCTGAATAAATTCAATATCTGCCTCATATATGTCTGTTATAATTAATACATGGTCAACTTCTGAGCTTTTAAGGTCACGAATAATATTAGACATTTTATTGAGACCGTTACTTAAACAAAGCTGATCAAGACTTCCCACTTCTTTTCGATATTCTTCAAATGAATAGACTTTCATCTTTTGATTCAAGGGACAAGAAAGACCAATTCCTTCCACGAGAAGTTGTCTTCTACAGGCTTTTTCATAACCTCTAAAATCAACTTGCTTCATTGTACTAGAAACATCAACCCAAACTTCCAGTTTAGTTTTATTGGTTTTAGATATTTTTTTTGCTTTTCCACAAAATACATCAAAGAAACCACTATTTTCATCACATTCGATAAGTTCGGTTTCATGTCCTTTGTGTAACTCTAGAAAATCATACTTTTTTTGAGCTTCAACTTCTGATGAGTCAACTGCATTTACTTTATTCTCCTCACCTTGCTTATAAAGACCTATTTGGGGATCAAAGCAGTAGTCTCCCATAGGCTGGCATTGTCTCGCTTGAGCAAAAGTATTATTTCTATGACGAAAATATGAAGTCTTATCAACAGATAAAAACCATACTTCAACATGCTTCGGTGTCGCAAAAACGAGATTTCCCCAAAAACAAAGTAAAAGTAAAAGTATTTTCAAAATGGTCCTTAAAAGTTTGCTTGTCCCTGCTTAAAATAACGAAACAATTGATTACCTATATCGACAATTAAATCTCTACCTTCAACATCAAGATCTAAAAAGTCAGTTAGAAAACCTTTTTGCCTAGGGCTTAACTGATTAAGCTTATCTCTAATACTTAGATTTTCATTTGATTGTTCTCTTCGTTCTCCAAAAGACATTTTTACGCCTTTAATATTTGCTTGAGCTGTTTGCTTTGTTGGTTCTTCAAGGCCTTGCTCAAATGAATCGACATCATCACCACTCTCCGTGCTTTGCATATCTTCTTCACTTATATTTTCTTTGTAAAACGAAACTAATTTTTTAAATGTCTGTGTCGAATCTTCAGCAATAAAATCAATTATCTCATGTAGGGGAATATTAAGATAAGCAACAATAGATGCAATCATCTGTGCATCATATTCCTTTGTCTTCTGATTTAAAAACCTACTCATCGTTGAGATTCCTACATTAATCTTTTCTGCAAGATCTTTTTGAGAAAGACCTCCTCGTATGGCCATATACTTTCTTACTACATTCAAAAACATTTCAATATGATCTTGTTCAAATCTAACCATTACATCCTCCTGGTTATTACCTCTACTTAATTTCAAGGCTTTAGCATTTTGCACTTGCAATAATTCATATTGCAATCGCTTGTAATTGCTTATCGGAATGCAAAAATATTTCTTTATGCAATTTTATTTCTTGACGCAATGAGTCGGCTATGAGATACTAGTTTTAGCAAAGCAAGTATCAGGGGGATACAATGGAAAATACAACAATAATTAAAAATAACATAATGTATTCAGGTAGTTACCAGATCATTGCTGAGCTACAAATAATTAACGAAAGATTTGAGAACCTCAATATTAGTGGTTCGAAATTGGAAAATAATCACTTTGAAAATGTTCATTTTGTAAATTGCCATTTTCAAGGAACTGCAATAATTAAAACAATTTTTATTGATTGTACATTTGAGAATTGCACTTTTTATTCTGCACGATTAGAAGGTTGCAATTTTGTTGCGTGTAAGTTTGATGATTGCTCTTTTTACATTACGAATTCCCTTACCTGCAATTTTCTTTCTTGCACGCTTCTAAATAATGATTGGAAAGCTTGCTCTATGAATGGATGTTTTCATCTTTGTTTTATTCATGATGAAGAAAGAGCACAAATGAATATCACGGCTGACACAGACTTCTTGCCTCTCTCCTCACAACTCGAAGTCTGTGTCGCCTGATTTCACCAAGGAAGAAGAGACGGGCCATGGGTGGCCAATTATTTACACTTATTTATTTTACGGATGATCCCCGCCTTGCACGGATGCTGGCCTATCATAAATCCTACCTATAATATTCTAAATCCTACCTCAAGGAGACTTTCGGGTCTCCTTTCGCTATTTAATTTGTGAAAACACACCTAAAGCCTCTCCATGCAGTAGCATTTGATAGTAAAGATGAACTGTGAACACTGCCTGAAAATATTCCGGCATCTTCAGCAAAACTTCCTCCGCGCAATCCACCACTCATTGTAGAAAGCTCGTTTTCAAGAAAAAATTTACCAAAACCACAATAATGATTTCTTATATTAGGTCTAATACATATTTCATCATTTCCATAGAAAGCAGTAAGAATATCATTACTATCAAGCTCATATATCATTTTTGAAACAATCTCATTGTCCCCAGTTATCATTTCGTCATTTCCAGCAGCTACCCACTCAGATGCATTTCCTGAAAAATCCCAAATAATATTTCCAGCAGGAAGAGTATGAGTTCTTTTTTGATAAAAATTAGATGATCCTTGGCTTGAGCAAAAAGCTCTCACATACCCAAAGCAAGGAGAAATATCTGCGCCTGCCGCTAACAGTTTTCCTTCTCCGTATATTTTATTATTACCTGAATTTATAAAAACAAAATTTTTATTAAATATTGTACCCTCATTTGTATACGCTTTTCCAGTCATCCAATTCTCATCAATATCTGCTATAAGCCGAGCAATAACCTGCCATTGATCATTATTTATGAGTTCATAACCTGTTCCAAGTTCTCTGCATTTATCCACAGCTTCATTAAAAGAAATATTCACCCATGGCTTACCATCTTTCACCGAAATAGGTAGCCCTGTGCTAGAATCATTTTTCATCTCATATTTAGCAACACAAAAACTCTCATTAACTTCGTCATCTAAGTTATTGATTAATAGGTAATTTTTAGGACAAGTAGATGATTTTATTGGATTTTCTTCCGAAAAATCCATAACTGCTTGTTGAATTTCCTGATTATTTTTACAAGAAAAAGCAAATACAAAGCTTAGTAATATCAATAACCTAGGTATTATTCTTATCATCATAAGTATCCCCTATGAGTTAAGTATAAGAATTAAATATTAAGAATTGATAAATATTTATGCATGGACAATCAAATCTAACGATAATATATATATTCATTCATAATTTTAGCTATTTGGCTCAATGAATAAGAGTTAAAGTGCCCATCTGGTAAAAAATATTTTTTAGGATTATTTCTTATATCTAAAAGATGTTCATCAATAGCAATAAAATCTGCGTCCAATTCAGCCTTTAATTTACCAAGATACCTCTCTTCCTCTAATTTATGAAAATTATAATACGGAATAAGCATTCTTCCATTAGGGAAACTGGCCTTAAACTCTTGCTCCAAACTCTTTAGAACTTTTACAAACAGATTTAAGCATTTATCACTCTCAATTAGTGGGTTATTAGCATTCAATTTAAAACTACTTAACCCTAATTGTGTTAATATCTTTTTTACACCATTTTTTATAATTAACCAGTGGAAGTAAAATGTAAAAAAACTCACACCAGTATTAACCAATTTTTCATCTACTAATTTATACTGTGGCCCTAAGCCTGAACTCCACAAATAGTAGGAATTACTTCCACACACTCTTTCAATATGTATGTCCATTAACAGATATACAAAAAAACCTTTCGAACTTTTATTTATTTTAAGATTTTTAAGGTAATCAAACCTTGCTAGGATATTATTCGGCCCCCAACCAGGATAAGAGTATCCGATATAAGAAAATTTACTTTCTGGATACCTTACCAAGGATTGATTTAGAATTGTTTGTTCTTCAGAAATTTTTTCGCCAAACATATTAGAGCCTCCGCTCCATATTATGTATTTTTTATCTCTTTTAAAGTTGATCAACCTTAAGCCTTCAGGGTTAACATGTATGGTATTATTTACTAAATGGTCTACATGAAATGGGTAACCCTTTTGCTTCAATTGATCAAAATCATCCATTTGACTTATTAAGTGAGATAATTTCAATCCCACATACCTCCAACCATAACCATAGAGAAGCATAAGAAAAGAGATAAAAAAAATAAAAAATGTTAAAAGCTTAAAATAGATTTTTTTTTTAATTGTGGCATAGTTTATTATAAACAATACTCTTACAAAGTATAAAGAATAAATTTTATATTCTATAAATTACTGCCCTTGTTTGCAAACTCTAAAATAGTCTAAAGACCTAGTAAACAACAGAGTGACTCCTACTATATATAATTTGAATAAGGCATAATTGTCGAATCTTTATACACCTACAGTAAGTTTTTCAATCCCACTCAATATCATTCAAATAGAAGCTATCATATATTTGATCAATAAAACTTGCCGTACGTATGTTGAAATGTGCCTAAGGTTTCCCCCTTCCTTAGGCACCTTTATAAAGGAAAATTTATGAAAGAAAAATTTATGAAAATGGCTTTGTTTTTAATTTTTACTCCACTCTCCTCTTTTGCCAGTTCTGCAACATTTGAATTGGAGACGGTAGATAATCAAATCGTAGTAGTTTCTGAAGAAAAAGTTATGGATGCCATAAAAAAAAGGGAAATACAAAAAAAGTATAAAGCTACAGAACTCCCATATGATAACAAAGGTTCAATATTATATAAAAATCCACAAATTAAAATTGGAGATCGATATATCAATTTAGGTATGAAGGAAATACATACCGTACCATACGACTTATTTCCTGCTAGAACTATACAAAAACAATTAGATAAAGCAGGTCAAAGCTTTTGTGATTTTATAGAACAAGGAGAAGTTTTATATACACGAAGATCAATTATGCCTGAAGGTGATTTAGCTTTTTTAGATAGTGACTCTAAAGAAGTCATCGCAAGAGAAGCTGAGTTAAGAGATGATAAAATTGAAAGTGTTGCATGTAAATTAAAAGATAATAGTCAAAAATGGTATTTTACCTCTGAAGGAAATAGCTTGTTCGCGATGTAATCTCAAGCTATTTAATTTATAGGTGCTCAAGTTCCCCCTATACTTGAGCACTTATTATAAAAGGAGAAAAATGAAATTGATCATAACGATGTTTTTACTTTCAACTTCGCTCTTCGCCCAAAGTTTAACTTATCAATATTGGAGCAACCGGGTCATTTCACAAGAGGATAGAGTTAGTAAAACTTCTGACTGGAAAGAGATTCTTGAGGGACGAATTGAAATTATTAAAGAGAACAAAGTAAAAGAACGAAATCAATCTTTTGCAAATGCGATAAGTAATCATTTAAATCTCGAACAACTTGAAACTCTTCAGATGGGAAACCTATATATATCTACACATGATATCTCTTACAATGAGAACTTTATAACTTTTCCCTTTGTTATGAGTATAAGATACAAAGAGGATATTTTTTCTCAAGGAACAAATAATGTACGTGGTGCTATCCAGGTGGAAATTGAAGGAACAGAGATCAAATCGTTTGAACTTCTTTATTACTCTGATTCCTGGTGGTTTGAGGAATTTGGAAGGTTTGTAGGTTTTCTCGATTCTTATGGTGAAGATTTTCTAGAAAATATTTGCTCTCCATTTCTTTTTGAACTTTTTAAAGACAAAAAATATATCGATAAACTCGAAAAAGCTTTCAAACATAAACAAATTTCTGACTCATTACTTAGAAAAACATATGTTTTTTAAATATAAGGAAATATACCTAAAGTGAAATAATTATTTCATCAATTGAGTTTCTGTATTTTGAGGTGGATTAAATTCGAATAATGATTTTTTGAATCCCTTACTCACTTCAATTTTTTTTCTTTTTAGAGCTACAGGGTGAGCTTCTCCTGTGTAATAAAGCTCTATACTTCTGACATTTTGAAACTCTGTTTTATTATCTTTGAAAAAAAGTTTTAATTTGTCCAAGCCTAACTGTTTTTTAGCATTGTCCATAAATGTTAATTCAAAAGTATTATTTTTTAACTTTTTTACTGAGTATAATTTATTATCCTTAAGACCTTTTTTTAAAGAATCAAATACTTTAGAGTAACAATATTTACTAGATGAGCCGACTTTTACTAGACCTGGTTCTCCTTCTATAAAAGGAGGAGTATAAAACCAAACTTTAGTAGAATTACATATATACAGAGCATCTTCCTCTACGACTTTCAGATATATATGACTTGGAAACTGATACTTTACATCAATATGTTTAATCGTTTTCTTTGATCCAATAACACTCACTTTTTCTTCAATGAAGGTCGCTTCAAAAGCTTTAGGAAGAAAAGCGGCCATCGCTGTATCAAACAAAGAGTAAAGTAAAATAAAAACAAGTAAAAATCTAATCATAAATATCCTAGTGGAGCTGAACAGAAACAGCTTTAGAAACCCCTGGTTCCTGCATCGTTACACCATAGAGAGTATCATTTAATTCCATTGTCTTTTTATTATGGGTAATCAAAATAAATTGTGATTCTGAGCTCATTTCACGTAAGAGTTCATTGAAGCGCCCAACGTTTGCATCATCAAGTGGAGCATCTACCTCATCTAGTAAACAAAATGGTGAAGGTTTAACCAGGAATATTGAGAAAATAAGTGATACCGCTGTCATCGCTTTCTCCCCTCCACTCATAAGATTAATCGATTGCATTTTCTTTCCTGGTGGTTTAGCAATAATATCAATACCACAGTCAGGACTATCAACATCTCCTACGATTTCAAGCCGTGCTTCACCTCCGCCAAAAATGATAGGAAAGACTTTAGTGAACCTTATATTAACTTCGTCATAGGCTTCTTTAAATCTTAACTTTGATTTTTCATCGATATGTGAAATTGCCAGTTCTAAGTCCTCTAGCGATTTTTTAAGTTCAACTTCTTGTGCTTTTAGGAATTCATACCTTAACTTCTGACGATCATAATCTTCAATTGCTTGCCAATTAATTTCACCTAATCTATTTAAATCAGTTCTATATCTTTTAAATTTTTCTCTCGATTCTTTTAAGACTGCAGGGAAGCGTTTTTCAAAAGCATATTCTTCTTTTTGAATCACTTTAATTTCACCTTCTTCCGTTTCAAAAGAATAAATATCATCTATATTAGCAAGACCATCTATGTTTTCATCAGAAAGACTTAGATATTTTCTTAGAACGTCTCGAAGGTCTACTTTATATCGTTCAAAAATATCTTTTGCGAGAACTTCCTCGTCAATAATAATTTGTTCTGCTTTAAGATTCAGTTCAACATTTTGTTTTTCGATCTGATTAAGTTTAGAAGTTATTTGCTTAACTTCATTTTCACGTTCTTGCATATCTCCAAGTAATGAAGTTAAGTCATCTTTGATAATATTAAGAACACTCTCTTTTTCACTCATCACTTCGACTTGATCAGCATTTTTTTCATCAAGTTCATTAACTGCTTCTTCAGCGGCTTGAATCTCTTCTTCCCATTGATCAAGTAATTGATTGTTATTTTCAAGCTTCTCATTATACCTTGAGACTTGCTCTGAAATATCAGAGATCTGTGCATTAAAGTTTTCAATTTGAGTATGAAATGTTTTTGCATTGGCTTGAAGCTCTAACAACTCTCCCCTCGAAGTTTCATAAACTGACTTTAATTCATCAATTTCATCTTTAAGCGTTAACTGTTCTTCAGCTAAATTTTCAATTTTATCCGTAAGACCATCTCTACTATTTGAATTTGTTTCTTCAACTTCTAATAACTCAAGTTTGGCCTTAGATATCTCAGTTTTTCTCTTGTTAAGGATTTCTAACCTTGAAGATGTAGAACCAAAACTACTTTCCTTTGACTCAAGTGAGGATTTTAAAGCAACAAATTCAGTATTAGCTTCATTTAATTCTTTTGAAAGATCATCCAAGTCTTTCGTTAATCGCTCATTTTCTTCAGTAAGGCTTTCAAGCTTCTGATCCAATTCTGCTAATTGTTTCGATTTTTCTTCCAGATCAACCGTAAGTTCGTTCATAAGATTATTTCTTTGAACAACTCCCATCGTCGACGTATCCGCAGATCTTGCTGAAAGCTTCACCCCACTTGCAGAAGTTGTAATATAAACATTTCCATCAAGAGAAACTAGTCCTCTATACTTCATTGTATTTGAAATTTTTAAAGCCAGCTCTGCAGTTAGATTTTCAACGATATAGAAACCATTAAAAAATTCTTTGAGTGAGTTCTCATACTCTTTATTATTGATCTTCAAAATACTGTCAATGGCAGTAACGTTTTCACAACCTTTAATTTTTAGTCTTTCTATTGTTTCATCAGAACATTTGATCTCCGAAGAACCAGGCATGATAAAGTCAAAACTTTCAGCTGAGTTATCTTTATTCCATAAAGATAACGCTGATAAATCTGAATCTTTGCCAATTAGAGAATCAAAAGCACTTTCAAATAGAACCTCTAAAGCTTTTGCATATTCAGTATCACATTCGATGATATTCCCTAACAACTCAAATGATGTTGTTTGAGTATCTTCAATAAACTTAACCGCTCCTTCTTTAATTCCTTCACCATTTTTAGCGATTTCTTTTAAAGAATTGAGACGAGACTCAACTTGAATAACCTCTTTCGATAAGGCCCTGTGCTTTGTATCTGTTTCTTTTAACTCGAGCTTGTTCGTATCATAATTTTGCTTTAACTTCTCAAAGCTTTCTTCTAAATCAGAAAGCTTTACTTTTGCAGCTTGTGTATCTTCTCTTTGCTTAACTAATTCATCTGAAAAATTAGCAGTACTTGTTTCAATCTCTTCAATCTCTGCAGAGATATCTTCTAAGTTTGCTGAGTACTCTTCTATTTTAGAGGTATTTCTAAATATCATCTGATCAATATCTGTATGTTCCCTCTTTATCATTTCAAGACTATCCGTAAGGTCACGAGCGAGCTCTTCTTTCTCAGAAAGTGTTTCTTTATACCCTTCAACCTTAGCTTCTAAATCAGAGAAGTCCATCTCTTCAAAATTTTGAGCTTCAAGATCTCTGAGCTTATCCTCTAACTCAGTTTTCTTTAGAGTTCTTTGCTCAATATCACCTTCTAACTCTTCGTTTTCTTTTGCTCTAGAAACAATATGCTTTTGTTTTTCTTCTACCGATTTCTTTAAATGCTTTAGTCTTTCCTCTGAGGCTGCAAGTTCTTTACTTAATTCATTATATTCAGCTTGATCCTCATCAATTCTCTCCATGAGTTCAAGTTTTTTAATTCTTTCATCTTCAAGAGCTAATTCTATTTGATCTTTTCTTATCCCTGCTTGCTCTGCTACAATTTCATTGTCACTAAGAATCTTATTAGCATTTACATACTCTGTAAGATAATCAAACTCCTTGTGCCCTTTAACAATAAGCTCATGATGCTTAATTCTATCTCTTAATCGCTTAGCTTTTTCTGCCTTCTCAGCTTGCTTCTCAAGAGATTTTAAATTTTTATAAATTTCACTTTGAAGATCATTAATCCTATTTAAATTTGACTGAGTTTGCTCAATTTTCTTAAGAGACTCTTTTTTTCTCATTTTAAACTTGGTTATACCAGCAACATCCTCAATCATAGTTCTTCTTTCAACTGGTTTTGCTTGAACAAGCCTATTAATTTCCCCCTGTGCAATAATGGAATAAGACTTTGCTCCGGCTCCAGTATCCATAAAAACTTCTTGAATATCCCTTAGCCTCGCTGGAATATTATTTATTCGATACTCTGTCTCACCGTTACGATAAAGTTTTCTTGTAAGAGCAATTTCTGATGGCTTACTTACTTGGTTTCCAATATGAATATGTTTTCCAGTATCGTTTTCAAGTACAAGTGTAACTTCCGCAAAACTCCCCGGAGTATATTTAGACGAACCTGCAAATATGAGGTCTTTCATTTTATTACCACGAAGGTGCTTAGCTGACTGCTCCCCCATAACCCAAAACAATGCATCTACAATATTTGATTTACCACAACCATTTGGACCAACAATTCCTGTGATACCATCATCAAAATTTATAGTTGTTTTATCTTTAAATGATTTAAAGCCTTGTAAGTGTAAACGAATTAACCTCATGAATTAACGCCTCTCGTAAAATAATCTCTATCGTGTGTGTGCAACCTACCATCTTCATTACAATCCTTAAATGAAAAACAGCAGATATAATGACTTATTCTCCCCTATTTACTTTATATTTGTCTAGAATGTTGACACTTTGACCATGTGCAAAATCATAGATTTTTTACTTCAACTAGTAGTTATTCTCAATCACGGGCCTAAGTATGTTAAAATTAGTAAATCACAGGAGCGAATAATGAAGCATAATTTAAATTGTTTATATTTAGGTAAAGATTTAAAAGAGATACCTACACAGAATTACTTTAGTGTTTTTCAAAATTCACCTATTAATAATTTTATACAATCCTATATGAAAATGTCTCCAGAAGAGATATATGAAATGCAAAATGTAATCACAGATTCACATGCTGAACACGAAATGAATTTTCAAGTGAGAGATGAGTCGGGTCTCTATAGCAAAATTGTTGCTACTCCCTTTCATGGCTTTGCCCCCTTACCAAAAGATTACGTATGCTCACTTGTAAAAAGCACTCAACCAGTTCTTCATATGACGAGACGACTTTTGCAAAAATTATATTCATCCTCAGAGTTAAGCTTAAACTCATTAGATATTCCAGAGTTAAATGAAAATGATAAAAAAGAGCTTATTTCTATTATTAAGCACAATATTTATTATGAACCTAAATATCATAATCCGGTTTTAAAAGATTATCCCTTTTTATGTGTCGTAGGGTTTGATAGTGCGATTCAAAATTTGGAAAAGCCTGAACATATATTTTTTGAGCTAAATGCCGGAACACCTTGTGGAATAGAGGATCAGTCTCAACTCTTTCAACGCTTTAGCGAAGCTTCTCCTCTTCTTTATAATCAAATTGCCCCTTATCTAGATAAAGATATAAGCCATCAGCTTCTCAAGAATACAATTGATTCATGTGCACTCAATTGGACAAAGCAAACTGATGGAATTTCAGTCGTATTAAGTCCGGGGCCCTACAACCCTGCACACCCAGAGATTGCAAATCTCGCATTAAAAAGTGGAATGCCCCTGGTAAAAATGCAAGACCTCTACATCGATAGTGAGGGCTATTTAAGGCTGATAACAGATAATGATCATCCGAAAATTACCGGTATCTACAATCGTAAAGAAGAATCATTTTTTACATATTCACAAGAGTTACAAATACCTTTAAGATCTCCATTTACTCAAATAAATGAAGAGCTATCTCGTAATTTTAATCTTGATCTCAAAGAAGGTATCCTGTACTCATATCAATATGATCAAAATAATCAAATTATCGGTGTCGATTTAAACGAAGATGGTGAACCAAAGTTTCAAATTCTTTTTGACTCCATTGCACATGATCCTCAAACTCAACAACTTGGTTCAATCATGCAAGCAATTTGGAATAAAAAACTTTTTGTAAGTAATCTTGGAGGTAGAGTCTTTGATGATAAAAGAGCGTTTCGGATTATAGCGAACGCCCTTCAAAAAGCAACAAACAACCCAACTGCTCATCCGCCTCATTCAATTCCGGTAGAACAATTAGCAGCAAATATTCAATCTGCAGTTGTAAAAGCCCCTGACCTTTCTGGAGGTGCGGGAGTTACTATTATGGCCCAAATAGATGAAAGAGATCAACAAGAAGTTCTTAGTGAAGTTATCAAAAAACCTGAATATTTCGAAATTCAACAGTTAACTAAACTTGCAGTTATTACAAGCATGCATAAACAGGATGATGACATTAATGCAAGGCCTCTTCCTGTCGACTGGCGACTTATTATTTTCTTTGGACCTGATAACGATGTACAGTTTAGTACCCACTCATGCTTAGTCCGCACAGCACCATTTGGGAGTATAAAGACCAATACCTCTGCTGGTGGTGGGTATGCACTCGCTCTTATTTTCAACTCTCATAAACACGAAAATCTTAATGTCTCAAACTTTCAAGTTAATCCAAAATACATTGGGGTTTCTAGACAAAAGCAATTACAAAAATTAATCAAGGATTTAAAAGAAGTTGAATCAATAGAAAACATAGAACATCTCATTTACGAATTTCGGGATTTAATTGATCTTATTGGAAATAATAATATAACTTTTTTACAGCACATGCGAAGTTATCAACAAAGTAAAATTAATCTCACGGAGTTCAAAAAAAATGTAGAAGAACTTAACTTATCTATGAATTAAGTTGTTTTTTAAAGAGTGAATAATATCGACCTCTAAGTTTGATTAGCTCTCTATGACTACCAACTTCTATGACCTGACCTTTATCTATGACGACAATTTTATCTGCATATGAAATTGTATTTAGCCTATGGGCAATTATAATTGTAGTTCGTCCTTGTCTTTTCTTAACAGCATCAATAATTTTCTCTTCTGCAACAGCATCTAATGACGAAGTTGCCTCATCCATAATTAAAATTTCAGGGTCAGAATAAAAGGCTCGTGCTATATTAATTCTTTGCTTTTGACCACCTGAGAGCCTTCCATTACCCTTTTCTCCAAGTTCAGTGTTGTAGCCGTGAGGAAGGCTTGAAATAAAATCATGAGCATCTGCATCCTTAGCAGCTTTAACAACATCAATAAATGAACTAGTACTACTGCCAAAGGTAATATTATCGACAACACTTCCAGTAAATAAATTATTATCCTGAAGAACAACTCGCACCTTTTGCCGCAAACGATTGAGTGGCACTTGAGAAATATCGACTCCTCCTATTTTTACTTTTCCTTCTCTTGGAACGTAAAGGCCTGCTAACATATAAGCTAAAGTACTTTTTCCAGAACCACTTCCTCCAACAAAAGCGACTGTTTCCCCTTTTTTAATCTCAAGATTTACTCCGCTTAAAACCATCGGACTCAGTTCACTTCCATATTGGAAGGAGATATTTTCAAATTTTATTGTATCATCTTTAAACTCTACACTTTTAGAGCTATCATTATAATTTTCCGGAGCAGCTGTGAAAATATCATCTACTTTATCAAAGCTCACTTGCACTTGTTTAAATTCATCCCATAATGAAATAATACTTATGAATGGCTGAATAAGACTACCTGAAATCGTGTTGATTGCAACAACTTGACCTAAGGAGAGCTCCTCTTTCATATAGAGGTAAATCGCAACACCTAATAAAACAACTTTAAAAAACTCATCAAAAAAAGACTTAACGCCTGTAAAGATGGCAATTATCGTTTCAAATTTCTTTTTTTCTTGAAGTGTTTTTTCAAATTTGTGTTGCCACCTCCACATAGAAATCATATTTAAGTTTAGACTTTTTAATGTGAGTGCTGCATCTAACTGTTCATACATGAGACTTTGCATTTTAGCTGATGATACAAATAGTTGATTATAAAAAAGTCTAATTTTTGTCCCAAAGTACTTCAGAAATAGCAAAAAACTAGGAATCATAACAAAAGTGACAACAACTAAAATAGGGGAATACAAGTAAAGTATTATAAAATATAAAAACAACGTTACTAAATTAAGGAAAGTCGATATTGTCTTATTTGTTATAAATTCGCGAATTTGGGCCATTTCTTCAATACGTGAAGTAATATCTCCAACATTTCTGACAGCAAAAAATCCAAGTGGTAATTTTAGAACTTGCTTGAAAAACAATGATGAAAATTTCATCTCAATTTTTCCAGTAAGAAGACTCAAAATATAATTCCTACAATATTTAATATAATTTTCCAATAAACTAAATAGAATCATCATGACTGCAAGGCCAACAAGTAGCTTCTTATTTTGATTCGCTAATACATTATCAAATAAAAACTGCATAAATAAAGGTTGTCCGAGTCCAAATATGAAAATAAGAACTGATGCAAGAAATGCTGTGAATAAATCAATTTTTTCGTGTTGAAGTAATTTCAGGTATTTTGTCCATGACTTTCCACTCTCTTGAATAGATGAAAACTCATTATTAGTTTTAAGACACAAAGCATTCCCAGACCACTCTGCCTTAAAATCATCTATTGGCATTTTTCTAAAGCCAACACCGGGATCACTCATATGCACATACTTATCATTTATTTCATAAACAACGACATAATGATATTGCATAAGAGCAATCGCAGGAAAAATCATTTTCTTAAATGCTTTTAGACCAGAAAAGATAGCAATTGCATCGAAACCTGTTTGATTTGCAGCCTGCTTCAAGCTAAACATAGAAGCACCTTCTCTAGTAACACTAACAAGACTTCGGTAAGATGCTACTGAGATTTTTTTACCGTAATAATTTGCTATCGTACTCATACAAGCGGCGCCACAGTCCATTTGATCGTGTTGCTTTATAGAGACGGGTTTATATTTTTTTATCCTACCTATATTTTCTAAACTAAAATCTTCTACTGTAAATTCATCATCTTCAACATGTAAACTGACATCTTCTCCAGAATGCTTCTTAACAGCTTCATGTATTTCAACTTCTCTTTGTACAGTATCAAAAAGAGACTCAAGCTGATTCGACATAGTTGAAAGTTGTGGTGAGGATGAGACTAGACGAGGTAGAAACCAAACGAATAACTTACTACAATGTACCGAAATTTCTGTTTGGGTCCGATAGACAAGACTTTGGCCCATTTTCAATCGGACCAGATCTTTATCTTCATAACCATCTTTTATCTTAAAAAGAATTTGACCTGAATGAATAACAATAAACCCTTTTTGTAATTGTGAATCATCATTAATCTCTGTTGATAATTGAAGGTGATATATATAACTTATAATTTCTTTTTGAGAGTAGCCCAAAAGTGATAAGTCATTCTTTATTTTTCTCAACTCTGGATACTTAGTAATTTTTTTTAAATATGAAATTAGGTTTTGGTCACCAAAATAATTAAGAAAAACACTCCTCTTTATTAAAAATATCAAACAGTATTTTTCACATACAAGAACAGAATCACTTGTTTTTTCGCTTGATAAGAAATTACCTAACTCAACAGCCCTACCACTTGTTAACTTTCCAATATTCGCCCTGAAATATCTATCTTGCATACCTAGAGTTCCTTCTCCAACGACAATTAGATATTCTTTTCTATCTATTTCAATTATTTCCTTATCTCTAAATTCCTTAACAATGAGCTCGGGGTATATTAACTTTTGCTTAGCGGAGCTTAAAAAACTAAAGATGGATCTTGTGGCAATGCTATAAAAAATTTTCTCTGAGTTCATAACATTTCACCCAAAGCGATTTGATCACTAAACAAATGAAAATAAACTCCCTTGCGTCTCACGAGTTCATCATGTTTACCCTCTTCTACTATTCTTCCATTCTCCATGACGAAAATATTATCTGCATTTTTAACAG
>CAYFHZ010000017.1:0-16133 GCA_964342535.1 uncultured Bacteriovoracaceae bacterium
GGATAAAAAAAGAAAAGAGTTTGCCAAGTCAATTGCAGGTAGAGTCGGTAGGTATTCATTATTTGAGAAATCAAATACAAAGACTTTTTCACTTGATGGGATTCCTCTTTTATCGTCTTCTCGAGGTATGAATGTCTGCCTAGATGAAAGATTTTCATTACAGCCTACAGCTGTAGATTGTACTGGCTTTCTCATAAGTGATAATTTGCTGGTTACTGCCGGTCATTGTATGGTTGACCCTGGAAAAAAAATTGTAAATAAAGTAACTGAAAAATGTGCAATGTACGCCTGGATGTTTGACTATAAAGTTAATCAGTATGGTGAAATTGATTTAAAAAATATTTCAGAAGATAATATTTTTTACTGTAAAAATGTTATCGCAGGAATTTTTGGTACGACTGAAGATTTTGCTCTAATTGAACTAGATAGAAAAGCAAAAGATAGGGCACCTCTTAAGTTTAATAAAAAAAATAGAGTTGTTAAAAATCAAGAAATATTTGTTATGGGACATCCGACGGGATTACCCTTAAAATATGCTGATCAGGCAAA
This sequence comes from uncultured Bacteriovoracaceae bacterium, assembly GCA_964342535.1. Lineage (GTDB taxonomy): Bacteria > Bdellovibrionota > Bacteriovoracia > Bacteriovoracales > Bacteriovoracaceae. The sequence continues at coordinate 550 of CAYFHZ010000017.1, forward strand.
AGTTTTTCATATATCCAAAGATTATTTTATAACAAACCTTGATACATTTGGAGGAAATAGTGGTTCTCCTGTTTTTAATGCAAATACAAATTTAGTCGAGGGAATACTTGTTCGAGGTGATACTGATTATTACGAAGTGACACTTGAAGATGGAAGTAAGTGTAATCGTGTTAATTTTTGCGATGATGATAGAGAGAATTGTAAAGAAGATGACCGAGATATTAAAGGAGAGCATGTTACTTTAATTAAGAAAGTGATTTCTAATTTATAGATGTTTACGAATTAAAAAACCAATTTTGGCCTGTGTTAAGTTCGTCGTTATATCAACGTTATCTGCATTTGACTCTTCAACTCTTAAAGACTCAAATGCACTGTAGGTCTCAAACTCATAATATTTATTGATAGGATACATAAGCATTATTTTTGTAGATGGAATAATGATGACATTTCCAGCTGTTGTTTCACCATCACTTACAGTTCTTGATTGGCCAAATCCAAAACCAATAGCTAAGCCAATTTGAATCTTATGAAAATCCTCAATAGGGTCAAAGTAAAAACGGCCTTCTACCATTGCTAAAAGCCTTGTGTTGGTGAGGCTAGAATCGGTCATATTAATAATATCACGTGAGTATCTTAAACCGTAAGCAATGGAGTATTGGTAATTAATTTCATATCTAAAGCTTGCTTCGGCTTGGAGACCGCCTCGTTCGATATTTTGAGTATCAATAATTGTTGTCGACTCAGACAAACCTCTTGAAACTGCAAATTGCCCTTCAATAGAACGGTGAGGGCGATAAAGATTATTTTTTAAATATTTCGTTTTGGCGGCTTCAGGAGTTAAGGCCCAAAGATGCTCTGTCGTATCGTATTTTGTGACAATTTCTCCTCTTTGAAAGGGGACTTCAGTGTAGTCGTTTACAATTTCCCATTGAACAAATTCTCGTGAAACAGATTTTGCCGTCGCAATAAGTGAAACATTTTGGGAAGTGAAAGTGGCTTTTTGCCCTTGGAAAACCTTATGTCTTGATTGTGAAGGATTAGCATTTCTAGTTATAAATGTCTGTTTGGATTTTGAAAGCCCTTGAATAATGACTAGCTCAAAGCTATATGCTCTAGCTGCAGCAAATAAAAGGCCAATCAAGAGTAAAATTCTCATGCTTATAGTTTATCATTTCTTAAAACAAGTACAACTTAGGTCAAAAATACCCGACAAGTATTATTCACCGATATAAGGATTTATATATTTACCTTGCCCAGGTGCATATTCATTGGTTGATGCCTCAAAGGCAGCATCTAGAGTTGATGTCGTAAGGGGACTGATATTAAGAATTCCCATAATTGGTAAAAGATTTCCGGATGAATCTGTATGGTGTGCGATACCTATAATATGATTTGTGTTTTCTCCACTAGTAGCTCCTCCAGTGGATAATGTTACATCTTTTAGTACATTTGATAATGCAACTTTCTCGTCAGGTCCATAGTCTGTTGGTGTTTGAGTGTGCCTGATTGGAGTACAATAAGCAAAGTCCTGTGGATAATTTGGGTTTGTACTACAGTCAATACTAGGAGAGGCACCAGTGATATTAAATAAATATGTTCTATAATCTGTTCCTGAGTTGGGATCAAGAACTGCAGCGAGTAGAAGTTGATATTCTGAAGCTCCAGCGGTAATATCATAATTATTAATGGCCGTAGAACTCATATGAAAACCATTATCTAGATCAATACTAGAGTATATAGAAGTAAAATCATAATTACCACTACTCGAATCAACTCTTGCAAATGCAAAACGATTATCAGTATTTAGTGCGACCACAAATGCAGATGGATCAAAATCTGAAGTTTCTTTACTTACTGCTACTTTTATACCTGATAGAGAGGTTTCTCCACTGAATAAATCAGTTGTATCATCAATGACAGAGTAACTAGTATTTAGTTCATAGAGTGCTATGAGACCAGTTCCATATGTCTTAGTTGCAAGAATAATTTTACCATTCCCATCAATATCATTTGCAAGATCCTGTGCAGGGTTAGTTGCGATATGATGTGTAACAGTTGAGTCTGCATCTAGAATTTGACCAAGATCACCTTCATAAAGTGAGATTTTATTTTTATCACTTGATGTTCTACCGTTGTTAATAAAAGGAAGTACCCATTTACTATTGGCCTCATGAACCATGATTTTTCCTATCTTAGTGGCCTTAATATCTTTTTGAATATAATCATCCAAAATAATACCCTTAAGTGTCACTTGACTTGATGTCACTTCAGCAGTTATCCCTTGTAGACCACCACCACTTGTTCCATCGTATTCATTAATAGCAGTAGCAAAGCTAGTAGCAGTAGCATCTTCATCTGCACATGTTGATGTACAAAAATCTGTACCCGCCACAAGAGCAATAGATGATCCATTAATATTATTAAATTGAACACTGGTATTTCCAGTGATTGCAGCACCATTAAAATTTAAAACAGGTTCACCTGCTGTATTAACTGTAAGAGCATCCATATTATATGACGTACTTGGAACGATATAGTTACCAAGATCAGATTCATACTCAGTATCCCATGAGAATTTTCCATCATGAGTAAGTTTCGTTTTACCACCACTAATATTAATTCTTCTTATGTGTACAGCATCAGTACCGAAATAAGTCATATAAGCGATATATAGAGCACCATTTGTTGTATCTCCAGCGATAGAAAGGTTGGTGATATCATGACTGGTATAAGATCCATCTGTTGAAGATCTAAATATAATAGAGGAGAGTTCCTCGGTACCAACTTCTGTTGATCCTTTATGAAGAATTGATGATCCATCATCGTAGATAACAGATTTTTCAACAACGATTTCATGATCAGTGTTGGTATAGGCCATATATTTCACGATAGGGTTAGTACTTGTTGGGTCTACCCATGTTGCAATTTCACCTGCAGACTGGTTACTAAATGTGCTAAGGTCTTCGTTATAAGCTCCACCTTGCATAAAATTACTATATACAGTAATCTCCCATACAGTACTTTGACTTTGAGCGCCTGAAGCACAATTATTATCTGTCTCTGAGTCAATATATGGATCTTTTTGAGAATCTCCAGATGGGCCAGACTCATAACCATCATCTCCAATACATACTTTTATATTTACAGGAACTCCAACTCCATCAGCAAAAGCAATAGAAGGATCTGGTATCCATACTAATGTACTTTCTGTGGCCCCTTCAATTCTCTTCCAGTCTGTATCGGTAGAGAGCTTAAACATCCATTGAAATGTAGGAGTGGTTCCATCCATCGTTGAAGAATCAGTTACATCACCAGTGGTAAAAGTCATTGGAAATCCAGCAAAAGCAGTATGGGTATTAACTGTGACATCTGGTTCAAACGTATTTTCATCAAAAGTAGGATCTGGGTTATTATTATTAACAAGGAGTCCTACTACTCTTGTATGGCCTCCTCCATCAGTATCAGTAACAATAATTTGAAAGTAGACTGTATTTTGAGCAGCACCCGTAACAGCATCTTCTGTTAATTGATGATTGATTGTGGTTTGTTTAACTTCGTCATCATTACTACTATTTACGACAACAGTTGCAATATCTTTGTCTACTGAGGAACAACTGGAATCATTATTTAAGCATCTTTTAAGTTGGATAGTGAAATCATCTCTTTCAGCATCACTAACGCTAACAATAAATTGAATGTCATCACCTTCAGAGATACCAGAATTATCTAGATCAAGAGCTGTCGTTGGATAGTTAGCATCAACAATATAACTAGAGGTAGACGTTTTTGATCCGTCATCCTCAGCAAAGCTAATGATGGATGGGTCTGTATTGATTGAAAGTACCGAAGAGACTTTCCAAGTAACAGTATTAGAGTCTTTTGTTGTGGTTGTATAAGGACTACCTATATCAGTGACAACTGCTGTAAGAGTATAAGTTAATCCCGATGTATCAATAGGTCCATTAGAATCATATGGATTAATTGTTACATCACAATAGTATCTAGAAGAGTCATTACTATCAGTGTTAAAATCTTGGTAACAATCTGTACTGCTTAATGAATGTGACCCATCAAGTGAAATACCATTTAATAAGAAATCGACTCTAAAATATTGATAATCATTAGTAAAGTCAGTTGGAGTATAGTCATCATCATCTACTTTTATTGCAATTCTAAAAGGAGTGCCTTGAGTAATTTCACAACTACTATGTGTTGTCGTCGTTTTAGTACAATCAGTTAGAGTTCCAAGTCCGCCAGTATTATCATTATCAATGATGACTGTTGGAGGTGTGTTCTGTTGCCTAACTCTGATGGTCCAAGTAAGGTCTTTAATAAGATTATACCCTTTATACTTACTTGAAGAAGTTGTTCCAGTATACTTATCATAAACTGAGGCTGTAATTGTATGAGCTTCAGCAACGATATTAGATGGCAATGAATATGTATAATCTTTATATGTACTTAAACAGTAATCAGTATCAGCAGAAGTTAATTGTATATTACTTGCTCCAGCTATAATTGTTCCATCCACAAGAAAATCAACCCAGACACCATCTCCATCAACACCAGCAATATCATCAGATTGAATACAAAAATCAACTTGATCTTCTGTCCCATCAGAGTCTACATCATATAAAAACCCACCTGAGGTTATAGATAGGTCAGAAATAACTGAAAGTATTGATGCTTCCGCTGGAGTATCAGTGGCAAGTAAAGAAGAGCTTCCTGTACTAACACTAGAAAAATCAGGAGTTGATACAGTAAATACCCATGAGTAGCTATCATAAGTAGACCCAGTCTCATCTTCTGTTAGTATCAGTTGAATATTATAAACACCAGCTCCAGCATAAAAGGGAGCAAGATCAGGATCGTAGGAATAAGTTAATGTTTTAGTTGTTGATGAAAAACTACCAGAAGTTCCAGTAGAAACACCATTTATATACCATTCGTATTGAATATCTGAAATTGAATCAGGATTTGATGCATTTGCAGTAATTAAAGTTGCTGCACTTGTAACAGAGGTTGTTAGTGGTGTTGGAGTTACAGCAGATAAACTTGGAGTTTCTTCATCAATAATATTCACAGTCCAACTTCGGGAATCATAAACCTCAGTTCCTGTTGCACTTAAAAGTTGAACCTCAAGTATATAGACCCCAGTAGAGTATGCAGTGTGATTAAAAGTTAATGTTAAACCCGTTCCAGCTAAAGTGGTATTTCCATTTGGGTAAGTAATAACCCACTTTACCTGATATCCATTGTCATATGGGTCTGATACTGTTACTGAATGAGTTTTTGAAGCATCATTACTAGAAACAGTATAGCTATTTGATGGAGATACATTAGAAATATTAACAGTTCCATCAGAAGTACTTAATGTTGCAACACATTTTCTCCTAGAAGAATCATAAGCTTCGTTACTTCCACATTGAGTAGATTTTTCTTGTGGTAAACAAGCACTAAGAAAAATCATAACTATAATATAAATAATGTTTAGTATTTTCACATTACTCCCTAAAATCTATCCTTAAGCTCTTTCGGAGTCTTTTTTTAGAAACTTAAGAGTTTCTTACCCGAGTAATATTATCCCATAGAAATAGGGTGAAACATATTTTCAGGTACTTGCGAAATCATGATTTCTAGGATGTGCAAACATTTTTGGTCAAATATAACTAATATCTATTGAATATTACAAAGATGGAAATTTCATAAGAAAATGCGCTCCTTTAAGATCACTTTGCTCTGATTTATCAGAAATGTATGTTATCTCAGCATTAAGTGCTAATAGGGATCTTTCGACTATAGTGAGACCAAGCCCAAGACCGTCAGATTCTTGTGATTTTTGAAAAGCTTGAAAAAGTGATTTTTCCATATATTTGGGTACCCCTGGACCGTTATCATAAAAATGTACCTCGATGTCTTTGGCCGTTTGTATAATAATTTTTATCTCTATAAGTGGTTGTAATGAATATTTAATAGAGTTTTGTATCAGATTTGTGAAAACATGCTCTAATATATCTGGGTCAGAATTAAGCATTTTATTTTTATCACATTCAATTTCAAGTTTTAGGTTCGGATTATGAAAAGACAGAACTAGTTTTTCAATAAAGCTAATGATATCAATTTCAGTGAATGCAGGTTTTAATTCTCTAATGGAAACAATTTTGAGCATACCTGTAATCATTGACTGAACTTTCTCTGAATTATTGTCTATAATTTTTAGATACTTCTTTGCTTTATCACTGAGACTCGCAAGATCTTCTAATTCATTCAAGAATAAGTCAATAAAGTTTGTCATATGTCTTACTGGAGCTCTGAGATCATGTGAGAGTAAGAAGGCAAATTCTTCTAATTGTTTATTTGAAGCTTCAAGTGCAGTCATTGCATTATTAAGTTCTGTGATGTCATGACCGAGTATAACGACACCTAGAACTTCTTTATTTACTCCACGATGAGAAATAAAGTAAGTGTCGACTAATCTATTTCCTAATGCTGGATAAAATATTTCTACTTTTTCATTCCAATCTTCACCATGAAGTGCTTTTTGGATAAGAGGAGCTATTGAGTTGTATAAATGATCAGAAAGAAAATCTTTATAATGCTTACCGATAATCTCACTTTTATCTTTATTCCAATTTTTAAGGCAAGAATGATTTACAAATTGATATACTCCTTGATTATCTAGGTAGCAGAGATCTGATGGCATTCCAATGGTAGCAATATCTAGTAATTCTGTTTTCTTTTTTAATTCTTGAATCGCAAGATACTCTTTAGTCGCATCTTTTATAACGAGAATAGTAGGACTCTTTTTTTTCTTAGACAAGGGTCTAAGAGCTATTTCAAGAAATAATTGTTTTTTATCTTTAGTTTGCCCTTCCAAGTATCTTCCTTGTCCGATTTGTTTGTCATAAGGGTTATCAAAAAATTGGTTTCTGAGTCCAACATGTTCTTTATGCATACGTTCAGGTAAGAAAAGTTCAACTTTTTGTCCAATGATCTCTGTTTTTGAAAATTTAAAAATTTGAGTAAGATATTCATTTGCAAAATGTAAAGTACCTTGATGATCACTAAGCGCTATTCCAACTGGTATACTCTCTAGAAACCTTAACAAATCTTCATTTTTTAAAAATGGGTTAAATAAAGGGCTATGTCGCTTATTGAGAAACCATAAAACAGTTAATGTTAAAAAGAGAGAACATAAGGTAAAAAGAAAAGCAAATAAAATAATATTATTCAGCTTAGACAAAGCTGCTATTTTAGATTGAGCAAAACAAATGATTAAAATGGTAAAACCTTGGAATAGTATTGATACTATTTTATTTTTAGATAATCTTAAGACTTCTTTTACAAGAATTTGTTTCCAAAAAAGATAACTGAAGTAAAATGAGATTACTAAGTAAATAACAATTTCTAGTGTATAATAGAGATTGTTAGAAATCATTGGTATGTTCATATATATCCTTAATGGTATATTTTACTTGATTAAAGGGAATTTAGGAAAGTGAATATTTTATTAATTGAAGATGACATTAACGATATCGAATATATCAGGGAGATTTTATCTCTTCATAATGTGACAGTCAGAAATCGACCATCCGAAGTTGAATCTATAGATGGGTATGAGTTGATTATAATAGATTATTTTTTTGGATCAGAGTCGGCATTAGATTTTTTAAACTCTTTGAATAAGAAACACGATTTCAAAACACCAATTCTTCTTACCAGTGGTAAAGTTGACCTGATTCCTCTTAGTGAGATACCTTCAGAATTAAATGTTATGATTTTATCAAAGGTAGAACGATTCAAAGATCTACTAAATTATTATCTTAATTTATTCCAAACTGATGATTCTCCACAATCTGAACGTTCAATAGATTATAAAACTTTGTTTATGGATTTAGTACATGATTTAAGAAATGACCTAGGATATGCTTTAAATTTTGAACAGATTAAAGAAATGGGTCTTGATGATCCAGAAAAAGAAAAAGAATTTCTCTATATCATTAAAAACTCAGCTCTATTTTGTTATCATAGACTAGAAGAGCTTTCTCAATATTTAAACACAGAGAATGAAGTATTTGGCCTCGCCCAAGATGCATTTGATTCCATTTCTAATACCAAGCTTATTAAAGATTTTAGGGATTCAATTGTCATTTTAGGTAATCAAGTTTCTATTAATAAAGTACCTACATTTTTTGTATCAGTTATTTTAAAAAACTTGATAGAAAATTCATGTAAGTCTAGAGACACAAATAAGCCATTAAAAATCCAAGTTAGTTTTGTAGAAAATGATAATCAGTTGAATATTATTATATCTGATAATGGGGTAGGAATGCCCCAAGAGAAAGCATCTTCACTGTTTCACAAAAAAATGGACAGCAGTGATGGACTTGGTGTTGGTTTGGTTGTGTTAAGTCGAATCATCAAAAGTTTCTCAGGTAAGATTATCATTGCATCAGCAGTTGGGAAAGGAACTACAATATCGATTAACTTTCCAAATTAGTAATGATGGTTTTTATTTCATCTGGTTGAGAAATAATTTTATAAGGCTTAAACTTTTCTAGTTCATGCTGAGGATCAAACCCCCAAGTAACAGCAATAACTGTCATTCCAACTTTTTGACATTGGATTATATCTCTGACTTCATCTGTAAAGTAGATGGAGTTATTATTTAATTTTTTTAATGTTTTTACTTTTCCCATTATTCCTTGGTTTCCATAAATCTTTGAGAAAAATTGGGTACGAGAACCTAAAATTTTTTTTATATTGTTAACAGAATTGGAACTAACAATAATACAGTTTTCTTCCAGTTCAGAAATTGTCTTAAGAACTTCTTCAAAGCATTTTATATGATGGGTATTTCTCTTCATATATTTTTTTGCATGTCTTACGAGCATAAAAAGTTTGAGTTTTGAATAATTTCTTTCGTTAAGTAAACCCCATTTTGATTTATTGTTAAATTCTTCAAGAGTTATTTGAGGAAGGTTCAGCCTTTCTAGTGAGAAATTTAATGCATTTAGAAATTCATCTTTAGCATCTGCGAGGACTCCATCAAAGTCAAAGACTATGGTTTTCTTTGTCATACTAGTGAAACTCAATTTGCATTAGGAATATTTTTTTTAGATTTTCGATTTGCTCACATCTATTCGGTAGTTTACAAAGAGCAGTGGAACTCAAAACAATTGAGTCGAATAGATGGGCTAAGTCTTTGGCCGTCAATCTAGATGAAATTTCATTATGATCCAAACTTAATTGGAAAAAACTTTCTAAGATAGTAAATTTTTCTATATACTTTTGGTCTAAGATTTTTCGAACTTTATCATCTTTTTGAGCAAGTTCAGTAATAGTCGAACTAAGCATACAACCAGGGGCATTTTCACCATCTGTAATACTTTGAATAAAATCAATTAAATGAAGAACTTTCTCTTTTGTAGACAATTTGGGGCTTTGTAGTAAATGACTTATTTTATCATGGAGATCTTTTATATAGCATTCTAAGCAGGATACAAAGAGATTGTGTTTATTCCCAAAAGTATTATACATACTTTGTCTTGATATACCCATACCATCAATTAAATCATTAAGAGTAGTTGCATCATAACCTTTTTCCCAAAAGATCTCTTTTGCTTTTTCAAGTACTTCTGCATCTTCAAATGTCTTGGGTCTACCTTTTACCATATACTACCTAAACCAATACCTAAATCCTATACCTAATGATACGTGATCTCGGATATTAATTGAATCATTATTGTAGGAATTTGTTAACCAAATGTCATTTACGCCTGATTCAAAATACATAGAATATAAATTTTTGTAAACGAATTCGTGAGTCAAATAAACAATTGCACGATATGACGACTGTCTGTAGTAATTGGAACTTGCCCCAGATACTTCATCTGTTTCGTATTTTCTTCCTGGAATATGTAGTAGACTTAAGCCTGTCAAAAGTCGGTATTGATAGTGCGAGCGATTATACTTAAAGAGATGAAAATTATTTTTTAAAGTATAAGTCTCAATTTTATTATGAAATTTATTACCTTCTACTTGCCCATAATGTAAACTTAGTGAATACCAACTCGTGATTTGTTGACCAACACCAAATGAATATTTACCTATATCTCCTGCGTACTGACCTATAATATGTTTATCATTAGCATTTGCAATTTGAATTAGCATAAAACATATAATTAATATTTTATATAGTAACGAATTCATGTTTAATTCCATCGTTTGAATCAATGTCTAAAATGACAATAACTCTTTTTTGAGAACTTCCAATAGTTAAGTGAGTTGCTTTACCAAAAGATCCTTCTGATGGGTTATGGTTGTGACCGTTAAGATAATATTGAACACCATAATCGTTTACTAAGTCTCTTGTTTTATTAATTTGAGACTCAGTAAATCGATCATAGTCATCGGGAGCAACATGGGAAAGTAGTAATAAGTTAGGTTGTGAATTTGAAACAAGCTCAGACTCAACCCACTCAAGGTCGGGGATTTGAGGGGAGCTTTCCCAGTTGTTATTATTATAAAGAATAAATTTAGTTTGTTTGTACACAAATGAGTAAGAATCTTCTCCGAACAGTTGACTATAGATGACTCGACCATCAATAAGTAAGTCGTGATTACCGGAAGTTGTTAAATAAGGAATTACAAGTTTATCTAGTCTTGACTTTGTAGCTGTATACTCACTAAGAAGGCCTACGTTAGTTAAGTCACCAGCAACTATTACAAAATCTAATTCGTCAGCATGACTATTTATATAGGAAACTTGATCTTCTAATTCATCATAGTAATCGTGAGTGTCTGCAATGACTGCAATTTTATAATTTTCATTGTTCACAAAGTCCTGGGTTGTTAACTGAGAATTTAATATAGCATCTAGTGAAATTTGGTTTTGGTTAACGTTGTCAACTTCAAAGCTATAAGGAGAGTAATTGAATTCTCCACAGGCGTTAAAAATTAAAAGAATGAGCAGTCTATAAATCATGCTTTTATATTAGACTATACAGTCTATAAGTCAATAAATATTTAGACTAAACGATCTAGTTTACTGTTATTTTTTAGTTTTATCCATAAATACAGCTACTTAGCATGTGTAAAACTTTATTATGCAAAACATTACGGGTTTTTTATAATATTGCTATGAAAAGAAAAATTTTGTTTATATTGATATTATTTTTAAGCTTTAGTTTCCAAGCTTACTGCGCGCAAAGTTTCCAACAATGGAAGTATGAATATGCTGCACGTGCGGCCAAGCATGGAATTCCTAAAAACTTTAGTCTCAAAATTCTCAAAAATGAGATAGCTGACCCTGAAGTTCTCTCAAGGTATAAATCACAGGTTATTCTTGATGATAAAAAAGTTTTTAAAGATTTTATGTTGAAGTGGCTACGGGATGGAGAGCGAGTTAAAAAAGGAAAAGAACTCATTCAAAAGCATTATGCTCTACTAGATAAAGTTGAAAAGAAATTTCAAGTTGATAAAGAAGTTATTGTTGCATTATGGGGAACAGAAACATTATATGGTGAAATTGTGGGCAACTATGATCTTATAAGATCATTGGCCACATTGGCCCATGAGGGAAGAAGACGAAAGTTTTATGAAACACAATTGAGTGCTGTTTTACGTCTCATGAAAAAAAATCTTGTTAAAAGAGAGCATTTAAAAGGAAGTTGGGCAGGAGCTACTGGACAATGTCAATTTATGCCATCCAATATTTATGCTTATGGACAAGATTTTGATAATGATGGTGAAATTGATCTTTGGAATAGTTTACCAGATATTTTTGCATCTATGGCACAATTACTTAAAAAAGCTGGATGGAAATATAATAAAAGTATTGGGGAGCTTGCAAAAGCTCCTATAAGTTTTAAAGGTAAATTAGATAAATATCGATCTCCTCAAACTTATAATAAACTTGGGTTCAAAACCCTTAATAATGTATCTTTTAGTGACAAGAAGTGGAAAGCTAGAAGGGCAGCAGAGATTCCATTTATAAACTCACCTGTTGTTCTTAGGGGAAGTAATTATGAACCGCTTCTAAGGTGGAATCGATCCAGCTTATTTGCTGCTTTTAATATTATATTGATAGAAGGCTTTGAAGATAAAGTAGACTTTACATCAAAGCTGAAAAAATGGTGATCATAACTCCCCAAGCACCCAAAATCCAATAATACTTCTTCCAATTCACTTTAAAGTGTTCATGTGATGATTTTTTAAAATGTTTATATGTAAACTCTTCAATGTTTTTATCTTCTTTTTGGATAAAACTAAAAATATATCCAACTGCAAAACATACCAAGCATCCAATCATATTCCACCATGGCCAACTGACTTCAGGAATATAGACCCAAAAAATAAGATTTATAATAAAACCGAGGATAAGACCAATAACAGCACCATTTCCATTCACTCTTTTTGTAAGTATCCCTAGTAGAAAAACTCCAAGAATAGGACCGTTTGAAAGAGAACCAATTTTATTCGTTGAGACAATAATGGAATCAGAAATATCACCTACAAAAAATGCAAAAAAAGTACAAACTGTTCCCCAAAAAATAGTCAAAACTTTAGATAAAAGAAGTTCCGTTTTTTCATTAAAGTCTTTATTTAAATAGCTTTTGAAAATATCTTGCATTGTTGTGGCAGAAAGTGAGTTTATAGTTGAGTCTAGTGATGACATTGCAGCAGAGAATAACCCCACCATAACAAGTCCAACCATACCAATAGGAAAGTACTTTATAACAAAAATAGGAACTGAAAGATTGAAATTAGGTTTTCCATTTTCGACAGGTAGAAGGTTTATAAAGTCTGGATGTTTTGCAACATAAGCTCCAATACATACACCTAAAAAGCAATAAGTAAGAACAAGGGGATATCTTAATATGCCATTTATAAAAAGAGACCAATTAGTATCATCAATACTTTTAGTAGAAAGCTCTCTTTGAACTTGAGATTGGTCACAACCATAGTAGGAAACATATAGAAAAAAACCACCTATAAGCATTGGAAAAAATGCAAAACTATTTCCATCAAACCCAAAAGAATCTAAATTAATTGCCTTCATTCTCTCAGGGCTAAAATATTCAAAAGTATCTGAAACACCTCCAACTAGATTGATTGCAATAATAATTGTGGCAAAGATTGAAACATAGAGAATAATCATTTGAATTACATCAGAATAAATAACTGCCTTCATTCCACCAATGGAATCATATATTATGGTGATGACTCCCAGCATGATAACTGCCATCGCAAAACTGATACCTGTACAATAGCTAATGACAAGGGAAATACCATAAACTGTTACACCAGTGGCAAAAGCTCTAATGAACTGAAAGAGTAGTGATAGCATCAGACGTGTTTTCTTATCAAATCTTTTTTCTAAATAAGCATATACTGAAATAATTCCAAGTTTTCGATATAGAGGGAGTAGAAAAATCATTAAGAAAATCATGGCAAAAGGTACAGCTAATTCGTACTGCATCCAGAGCATTCCACCTCCAATGGAAAAGGCAACAAATGCAGGAGCTCCTAAAATTGAATTGGTAGAGCATTGGGTCGCCATGGTAGATATTGCTATTGGCCAAGCACCTGTATCATTTCCCCCAAGATAATAATCGCCTTTAGATTTTTGCCCTCGAGATAAAAAAACACTTAGACCAATCATTCCTAATAAATAAACAACAATAATAACCCAATCAAATAAATGTAATTGCATATCCTACCTTGTAAGTAATTTATAATCATATATAATTTTGTTAATTAGAAAATTGTATCACAGCGAGAAAAAAATTGAAGAAGATTAAAATTTTACTTGAGTCTATTAATAGAGATTTCTTATCTCTTGTTCCCTTTATAGAAGAAAATATCAATAGTTTGAAACAGCAAGATAACTGTCTGGAAGCATTTAGTGAACAACAAACTGTCCTAATTACTTATGCTGATCAATTTCAAAATGATAAGCAATCCCATCTCAAGTCCTTAGATGAGTTCTTAACAAATGATATGCAAAACTTATGTTCGCATGTACATATTTTACCCTTTTACCCATGGACTAGTGATGATGGTTTTGGACCTAATAACTATCATGAAGTTTCTGAGGAATATGGTACATGGGAAGATATAGATAATATTCATGCTCATAAAATGTTTGATTGTGTTTTTAATCATCTTTCATCTCAAAGTGATATATTTCAAAAGGCACTCAAAGGGGATTGGATCTCTAAGCAAATGTTTCATACTTTTTCTGAAGATGAATATAATGATCCCATGTTTCAACATCAAATGAAGATAATTGTCCGCCCTAGAACATCACCACTTCTTACTCCTTATGATTTTAATGGTGAAACTCGTTATGTATGGACAACATTTAGTGCTGACCAAGTCGATACGAACCTTGATCATCCTGAAATGATGAAATATATCTTAGAGTCTTTTTTCTTATATATAGAAAAGGGGGCTAAATTTTTTAGAATTGATGCTGTACCATTTTTGTGGAAAAAATTAGGTAGCAATTGTTCCCATTTACATAAAACTCATCTAGTAGTGCAGTTGTTTAGAGCTATAGTGGATGCTATTGGAAGTGATTTACTAATCATTACCGAAAGTAATGTTCCCCATTTTGAAAATATTAGTTATTTTGGTACTGGGGCAAATGAAGCCCATGTCGTTTATAATTTTTCATTGGCCCCTTTAGTTTTACATGCCTTAACTTTTAAAACCTCACATTGGATCAATGAATGGATAAAAGACGTTTTTGATATTCCAAAAGGCGTAACTTACTTGAACTTTACTGCAACTCATGATGGTATTGGAATGAGAGGACTAGAGGGTTTAGTTCCAGAAGTTGAAGTTGAGATGATGTGTGATGCTACTCGCTCTCTGAATGGTAGAGTCGGTATGAAACAAAGTCGATCAGGTGAAGAGAAACCATATGAGCTTAATATAACATGGGCCAGTTATTTAGAGTCAATTACAAATGATATAGACTTACATACTAAACTCGTTGTTAATTCTCACGCATTTGTGATGTTTTTTCCTGGGATTGCAGCTCATTATGTACACAATTTCTTTGGTACTCAAAGTTGGATAGAGGGTAGAGAATTAACCGGTGTGGCGAGAACTGTAAATCGAAAGAAGCTAAAATATCCATTATCTCTAAATGATAAAGAATCAAAAGTATTTACAGGTTTAAAAGAATGGATAAAATTAAAATCAGCTCGCAAATGTTTTCACCCTAAAGCTGATATTGAACTTCTTTCTTTTGATGATAGAGTTATTTCTTTTAAACGCACTTACAAAAATGAATCGGCAGAAGTTTATTTTAATATAACAGCTGAAACTTTAACTGCTAATGGTCATAAATTAGAGGCATTTGATTTATTGGTGCTTTAGAGTTTAACCATATTGTCGTTTTAACTGGAGCGGGCATCTCAGCTGAGTCAGGTATTGAAACATTTAGAGATGCCAACGGACTTTGGGAAAATTATCCAATAGAGCAAGTTGCAAGTTACCAAGCTTTTAAGTCTCATCCAGAACTTGTTCATAAGTTTTATAATTTAAGAAGAATGCAATTAAAAAATATT
>CAYFHZ010000018.1:0-16092 GCA_964342535.1 uncultured Bacteriovoracaceae bacterium
TCGATTGATTCTGTTTTAATCGAGATTAACATTCTTACTAATCGATATTAAGATTATATTAATTCATTCCCCCGGCCGGCGGATACTGGAAATGATATTAATACCTTTGTAATCGATATTAATATTCTATTAATCGATAACGATTATTTTCCCCTAAATCATAATAGCAATCTTCAAGCAGTGAAACTAAATCGTATTGTGGTAACCCCATTCTAGCATCTTGGAAGTCTATCAACACAAAGTCTTCATTTTTAACCATTACATTCCGTGAGTGAAAATCTCTATGAGTTAGAACCATAGGATAACTAGCTATTCTTTTATTAATAGCTTCAAACTCGTTAAGGATCTGACTTTGAAGTTCACCATCTTCTAACTTTAAAAATGAATTTATGAAATAATCTACGGTGAATTTTATTTCCGAATTTAACTTTTCTTGATCAAAGCGAAGGTTAAATTTTTCACTTTTCAAAACATCTTCTTTTGGAATTCTGTGAATTGTCATCATCATATCAATAATTTCTTTGTATATTTCAAATTCTTTTTCACAGTTTTCTATATGTGATAAGTAATTTAAAAAAGTAATGTTCCCAAGGTCTTCTTCAAGAATATACCCTTTATCTACTTTTTTATCGTAAATCTTAGGTACCCTTATTTTATAATTCTCTAAAAATTCTTGTGTTTTAACAAAGGTATTGCTCCCCTTTTCTGTCGGATTATCAATACATGCTACATATGAATTTGTATCCGTAAATATTCGATAATACCTTCGTGTCGATGCATCTCCTGTAAGTTTTTCTACTTGTACCAACTTACCATCTTCTAGATTTGATTGTTCTATACTTCTTGAAAATAAATCTTCAATATAAAGTCGTTCTGATAATTCTAATTTCATATTAGCCTTTTATTTTCTTAATAAACTTATAAAATTCTCTTGAGGATCCATGATGTCTATTGATTTGATCTCGTTTTTCATTTGCAATCAAAAAAGCTTTAAACATAGACTCTTCCTTAGATATTGAATGTATGTCACCAAGTTGTAGGGCGAAGTCCATGGAGTTTCTATTTATTACTTGTAGCCACGCTAAATAACTTTCAGGTTCAATTCCGACTCGCTTTAAAATATAAAATGCCCACTTATGTACTTCTACTTTATCATTTGCACTTATTCTTGTAAGTGAAATCATTTGCTGTGTAGTTAAAACACCTACAGGGATTATCATTTCCTTATGGTAAATATCTTTTTCACTTCTTACTAGCTCAAAACTAAGTAAACAATAAAGCATGACCTCGTTTTTAATATATTTTTTTATCAATCCTGCTGACAGAAAAAATTTTTTACCGGGTAATGAAAAATGAAAAGGAGTCATATCATTAACAATGTAAAATTTAGGCATTGTTTTTGTTTTGAAAAATAATTCATTATTTAGTTCTATTTTTCTTATAATTGTACTTAGATATTTATAAGATTCAGCTTTTACTTCTGTTATATCATTTTTCAAAGTTGAGATATAAATTTTTTCAAAACTTCTAAGGTGATCTAGATAATCTTTATTATCAAACTCTTCATAATCTACAAGAACATTTTCTTCTTCGATATCACTGTTAAAGCTTGGCCATTTAATCGATGCACAACTTGTTGTTATAAATATAAGAATAAAAAAATACTTCACAATTTCCCAATTTTTATAATGAAAAAAGCAGACCCGTAAGTCTGCTTTATATATATTATATGTCGATTTTAATTCTTATATGCTGCTATTGGCAACACCTCTTCCATCAATAATAGGAGTATAAAGTGTAAAGCCAGCATAAATTTTGTTTGGATCTTTAATCATTGGTTTATTATTGTCCCAGATATTTCTCCAAAACTCCATTGAACCATATGTGTCTCTAGATATTGTTCCTAATGTATCCCCACGTTTAATAAGATATGGATTCCCTGCTGGATTCCAAACAAATTGTTGAGCTGGAACTTGGTATTGAATTTTCATTCCTGCTTTCACCGAATAATTAGGACCAAGTCTTCCTTGGTTCCATGCTGCAAGATCTTTCCATTTATTGTAGTTGCCATAGATTTTAAAAGCTATCAGCATTAATGTCTCATTAGGGTAAACTGTATGTTCTGCCATCTCTCCGGGATTTCCCATCATTGGCGCTGATCCACTTTGATCTATTTGTATTTGTGGTTGTGTTTCTGGTTGTCCACCACCAGCAATATCATCTGACGAATCACCACTTAAGAAATCATCATCATTTGGCTCTGATAAAAAATCATCATTTGCAAAATCATCACCATCTTCAGCAAAGTCATCACCACCTTCAGCGAAGTCATCTGCAAAGTCATCACCAAAATCTTCTTCTACTTGCCCTTCAGTGCTTGACTGATCTGCTTCATTTGTAGACTTTGATCCAGAACAGGCAACCATGCCTAAAAGAATTAAAAACGACAACAAAACTTTCATAAAAACTCCTCGTGTTACTATCCATTGTAACCAATTCTCAGATATTTATCGGCGAGGAAAATTTTTACATTAAAAAGATTTAGTAGTGGAAAAACATTTCCTGTTGATCAATTGTGTCGTGAATTCTCTTTACAAGTCGATCAAAATGCTCAGGATTATCAAGAAAGTCTAGGTCATCCGTATCAACGATAAGTGACTTCCCAAGATCATAAGACTCATACCAGTCATTGTAATAGCCATTAAGCTTAGTAAGATAATCTACAGGTATTGCTTGTTCGTAATCTCTAGCTCTAAGCTTGATTCTTTCTATTAATTTAGGAACTGATCTTTTGAGAAAGATCATTAAGGATGGAGGGTTGAGATAATTAATCATTGATTCATAGAGAGTACAATAAGTTTCATAATCTCTTTGGTCTAGATCACCTTGCTCAAATAAAGCTCTAGCAAAAATATTTGCATCTTCGTAGATTGAACGGTCTTGTATCGCAGATCCATGGCCATTTTCAATAATTTTATGAGTATTAAATCTATGATTTAAAAAATAAACTTGTAAAGGAAAGCTCCACCGAGACATATTTTCATAAAAGTCAGCGAGGTAAGGATTTTCTTCAACGGATTCAAAATGTGGTGCCCAACCTAATTTTTCAGATAATTTTTTGGTTAATGTAGTTTTTCCACTTCCGATATTTCCAGCAACAACAACAAACATTTTATTAGTGCCACTAGATAGCTGATGATATGCATCTAGACTCATTCTCTCCCCCAACATCTTGTGTGAATATTCTCTATCAAAGATTGAGTAGATGAGTCAAATAACATGGGTTAAAAAATCCAAAGTTTAAAAGATTTAACAGGGTTTACCTATTGCGTTGTTCTAGTGTACTATTTTGGTGATGAATAAGATTTTCTACCTTATCAAATTAAATTTATTTTTGTGCATAATATCGATGCCATCTCTTATTAGTGCTCAGGATCTCATTGATGACTTGAATAGTAATATTGGATTAGGAAGTAATGTTGCTCAGTTCTCTGAGACTATTAATATTATATCTCGCTCTGGAAAAATTTTTATTCTTTCCAATACCAATCAACTTTTAAATAAAGGTGATTTTATTACCTTGAGTATTAAGGATGGTGGTCCTGTCGCGAGGGCCATAGTCGCAAAAAACCACGATGGTCAAACTGGAATAAAAGTTTTAAAAGTATACTCTCTAAGTAGGTGGCAAATGCTTGCAACTGGAAGTCTTGTCGACATACTTAAAGGTGATGACTCATTTCTTTTTAAACCGAAAAACGAAGAAAAAAAAGAAGTCGCTGATAATGAACCAAAAATTGAATCTGAAGTTGATTTATTTAGCGATATAGGCAACGTCGAAGCGGATCTTAATACTTTTTACAAAGATACAAGACTCATTAAGCCTGATAATGTTGTCACGGTTGGATACTCACAGTTGTCATTTGTAGATGAATATTCTGAAGATACTGTTGTTGGAAATCAATTTAGTTTTGCGTGGGCATATCAATTTTCTGATAACTTTTGGGCAGAAGCCTTATACGGTAGGACTTTAATTGATGGATACCCAGAAGAAAGTAGTCAAACCATTGTAAATAATTTTACTGCAAGATTAAAGTATACTTTTGAAGCTCCTCTTTATAGTTACCTTATGCCTTATATTGGCTTTAAAATGGTTACTGTTTCAAGTCCAAATGCTGGAGTCATAGCTGGAGATACAGATGCAGATCAGATTAGAGCTGAGGCTGAACTAAAGACAATTGACGATTTAGAACAATCAACTCTTGTTGTTGGTGTCACAATTCTTAAAAGATTAGTTCCTGGATGGTTTTTTAAAGCTGACTTAGGGACCGATATGGTGAGTGCAGGAGTCGGTGTTGAATTTTAGTATACTCTTTTTACTTTTACTTTTTACATCTTGTGGCCTTAAAACAAAACTTAAACCACCCCAAGGAGAAAGTCTTCCTTCAATTGAGCAAGGCTACAACCAGTCATACTCTCAAAAACCAGATGAAGAGAAGAAAAAAGAGAAGTCTGATAAATGAGTCTTATTATTGCTCTCGGGTCAAATCTTGGAGATAGAACTCTTCATTTAAAAAAAGCAATTGATGAATTATCAAGTCACTTAAAACTTATAAAAACTTCTAGCTATTATGAATCTGCGGCCATTGAGTATTTAAATCAGCCTGACTTTATAAATCAAGTGGCTGAGTTTGAATTACCAAATATGGATGCTGATGAAGTCATGTCACTTCTTCTAGATATAGAAAAGAAACTCGGACGTAATAGAGATATTCCAAAAGGTCCAAGAACACTTGACTTAGATATTATATTTTGGGGATTAAAACAATACTCTACTGATTTAGTTTCCATTCCACATCCTGCCTGGGACCAAAGAAGTTTCGTTGTACTACCTTTGCAAGAGTTACCTTACTTTCAAGTCTTAAGAAATCATTTTATAATTCCAAGTACATTCAATAATACTGCAAATAAAATTTAATCTAAGGAAGAAAAATGGATTTTTCATTATCAGCAGAACAAAAAGAAATGTTCGAAGTGGCCCGTAAATTCGCGGATAAAGAAATGATACCCTATGCTCAAGAATTTGATGAGAACTCAACGTTCCCAGTTAAACAAATTGAGAAAGCTTGGGAGCTTGGCTTAACTAATACATGTATTCCACTAGAAAATGGTGGAAATGGATTGAGTTTATCTGATGCTGTTTTAATTGGCGAAGCACTATCTTATGGTTGCATGGGAATGTATACCTCTATAACTTGTAATGATCTTGCCTTGACACCAATTGTTGTCGGAGGAAGTTCAGAACAAAAGGAACGATTTCTAAGACCTTTTACAGAAAAACCTTTACTTGCTTCATTTTGTCTAACGGAACCTGGTAATGGGTCTGATGCTGCCGGTATTAAAACTTCAGTGAAAGATTGTGGTGATTACTGGGAACTTTCTGGTGAAAAAATGTGGATAACTAATGCCGGACATGCTGAACTTTTTGTAGTGTATTGTACTATAGACCCTGCCTTAAAATATAAGGGGATCTGTGCCATCGTTGTTCCTTCAAACTTAGAAGGGATTACTGTCGGAAAAAAAGAACATAAAATGGGACAGAACTGTTCTGATACTCGTGGAATAGTCTTTGATAAAGTAAAAGTTCCAAAAGAAAATATGTTGGGCAAACCAGGTGATGGTTGGACTATTGCTATGAAAACACTGGACCATTCAAGACCTATTATTGCATCTATTGCACTTGGAGGTTCACAACGAGCTCTCGATTTATCGGTTGCCTACGCTAAAGAGAGAAAACAATTTGGAGTAGCGATAGCACAACATCAAGCTATTCAATTTATGATCGCTGAAATGTCTATGAAAGTGGAAATGTCTCGATTACTTATCCAAAAAGCAGCTTGGATGGCCGATCAGAAAATCAGCAATACTAAAATAGCCTCTAGTGCTAAAGCTTTTGCAGCTGATACTTGTATGGAAATAACAACCAACGCTGTGCAAATTCACGGTGGCTATGGCTACTCAAAAGAGTACCCAGTGGAAAAACTTATGCGTGACGCAAAGCTCCTCCAAATTTATGAAGGGACGAGTCAAATACAGCGCATGGTCATAGCTAGAGAAACTATCGGCAAATAACGCTAGTTTTATTGGCACAATTCGTATTTCAAGTTATGATATAAAATCTACGAACGATCGTTTTTTTTTGTTAAATAAATGTTTTAGAGTTACTTTATATGTGTTTTTATTTTTTTTATTGAAGGAGTATAGAATGAACATTTTTGTTTGTGTAAAACAAGTCCCAGACACCGAAACAAAAGTTCAGCCAAATGGCGATGGAACTTTTATTGAAACAAGCTCAATCAAATGGATTATGAATCCATATGATGAATTCGCAGTTGAGCAAGCTCTACTTGTAAAAGCTGCCAATGCTGGATCAACTGTTACTGTTGTAAGAGTTGGTGGAGTTAAAGATACAGAAGCTCTAAGAACAGCTATGGCCATGGGTGCAGATGATGCTGTCTTAGTTGAAGCTGAAGATAATTTAGATTCATATTCAATTGCTAAAGCTCTTAAGGGTGGTATTGATAAATCTGGTAAGTCAGCTGATCTTATTCTTTGTGGAAAGCAAGCAATTGATGATGATTGTCTTCAAGTTCCTCAAATTCTTGCAACAATGATGGATCTTCCTTCTGTTGCAGTTATTGTTGGTTTTGAGCAAAGTGGTGAAAAACTTACTATTAAAAGAGAAGTTGAAGGTGGAGCTTTAGAAGTTTATGAAGTGAACACTCCATGTGTTTTAGCGACAAATAAAGGTATTAATACTCCAAGATATGCATCTTTACCTGGAATCATGAAAGCAAAAAGAAAACCAATGCAAACTTTCAGTCTTGCAGATGTTGGTGTAAGTGCAGATGACAGAAGAGTTGTTTATTCTGATTTCCAACTTCCACCTGAAAAACCAGCAGGTAAGAAGTTTGATGCAATGGATGAGAGTGTTCAACAATCAGTTGTTGCAGAAGTTGTTGGTCTATTAAGAACTGAAGCTAAAGTTATTTAAGGAGTTATCACATGGCAAACGTATTAGTATTTTCAGAAACAAATAAAGGTGCCGTTAAACCGGTAACATTAGAAATCCTAGGTAAACTTACAGGACAATCAGTAGATGTCGCTGTAATTGGTGATCTTGCTGATGATCAAGTAAAGGTATTAGCCGAGCACGGTGCAGCTAAAGTTCATAAACTTAAAGGTGATAACCTTGATAAATATTCTCCTGAAGGATATGCAAATGCACTTCACGGGTTTATCTCTAGTGGAAGTTATGACTATGTTTTAACGGGAGCAACTTCACTTGCAAAAGATATGGTTCCACGACTTGCTACAAAGTTTGATGCTGGTATGGCATCTGATTGTGTTAATTTTATCTTTGAAGGTGATCAATTTCATGGAACAAGGCCACTATTTGCTGGTAAGTGCTTGGCAAAGGTTACACTTCAAGGACCTAAGCCACATTTTGTTACAGTAAGACCAAATGCTCTTGGAATGCCAGAATCTACTACTGCAGCTGCTGGTGAAGCTAGTGATGCAAATGTTGATGCTGGAAATATTAGAGCTGCAATTAAAGAAATTATTGCATCTGCTTCTGAAAAAGTAGATTTAACAGAAGCAAATATTATTGTTTCTGGTGGTAGAGCAATGAAAAACTCTGAGAATTTTAAAATCTTAGAAGAGCTAGCAGATGTTATTGGTGCAACAGTAGGAGCATCAAGAGCTGCAGTTGATTCAGGATATGCAAGTCCAGATATGCAAGTTGGACAAACTGGTAAAACCGTTTCTCCATCTCTTTATATTGCTTGTGGTATTTCTGGTGCCATTCAACATTTGGCTGGTATGAGAACTTCAAAAGTAATTGTAGCAGTTAACACTGATCCAGATGCACCTATTTTTACAAAAGCAGATTACGGTATAGTTGGGGATTTATTTAAAATCGTTCCAATTCTTAAAGAAGAATTTTCAAAAATTTTATAATTTTAAATGGCACCTCTGGAGCATAAGTTATCTATTGCATAACCCATGGTCTAGAGGTACCTTTCATTACCATGAAAGAAAAATTAATAGGGTTTATTGCATATTTACTTATACGAATAATTGGTATGACCCTAAGATACAAAGTTCACTACACTTCCCTAGAAGCTGAAAAGTATTTTAATTCTCGTTTTAAAAATAAAACTTTAGGTGATGAATCTAAATATCTTCTCGCCTTTTTTCATCAAGATGAACTTTGTCTTCTAAATTATTTTAGACAAACTAATATGTCTGTTCTCATTAGTATTTCGAAGGACGGTGAAATAATGAACCAAGCTGCAAAATTTCTTGGTTACGATCCCGTTCGTGGTTCATCCTCTAAAAAAGCGGTATCTGGACTTATTGCTGCCATTAAAAAAGTTCGCCAAGGTTACAAGATGGCATTTGCCGTTGATGGACCCCGAGGTCCTATTTATGAAGTCAAAGAGGGTGTATGTGCTGTAGCTAAAAAAACCAATACTCAAATCATTCCAGTGAGAGCAAACGCAAGCCATCTTAAATACTTTGAAAAATCTTGGAATAAGGCAAAGTTTCCTTATCCATTTTCAAGAATTGATATTTATATTGGTGAAGCAAGTATTTATACTCGTGAAGAACTTCAAAAAGAACTCCACGATATTTTAGTATAATTTTACTTACATTTAACTGTTCCAATTGGTTGCAATCTACTTGACTGAGTAAATAACTCATCATGATCAATTGAATAGGCATCATGAAAATATGAATAAAATGCTTTACCCTTTAGCTCGATTGCTTTTTTAAATCCAAACATCTTGCATATTTTATGCATCGATTTAGATGATATATTATGTACTTTCCAACCTGTCTTTCTCGACTCAGTTACTACTGTTTCTCTTTTCTTTGAAGAACTTACTTTTGTAGTTTTAGTATCCCAATATTCATGGGAAGTTTGCCATTTCAACATAATGTTATGGTATTCATCATCAATTAGTATTTCAGGGTTTTTAACTAAGGCTGTTTTCGCAACTTCATTACATTCTATATCCCCTCTAATATATTCACTTTGCTCACCTTGAAAGTCACATGAGAATGCTTGTAAACTTGTTAGACATAAGACTGCTACAAATAAGTTTTTCATTTTATCTCCTTTAATACGTTAGATAGAATAACTTTAAGTGATTTCTCTTTCAGACTGAATTGTCATTGTAAAAACTTTATTTGTGCTTAAAACTTACACAACCTCCCTAATTCCAACAACTTAGCTCCTTTTCCCCATTCTGTATAATTTACATCTACTCCCATGCTCAAGTATTTCTCAGCTATAATGTTTTCATGAAAATGCTATTGATTTTTTTATATATTTTTACTCACTATACCTATGCGGACACAGCTCAATATACCTTCAAGAGCATTAACTCTGATCACTGCTTAGAAACAAGCAAAGATCAATATGCAATAGGTGCACAGATACCAGCTGGTCCTTTCAAAGGTGAATGCTTAAACCTTGAGTCCCAGAGAAATTTCAAGTACCTTGCGCAGGATCAAAGATATATTAAAATTAGTAATTTTTTTCATGATAATAAATACTGGGTAGCGAGGATACCTGTCGGTGAAGTTTTTAAAAGGGTCATATTACAAATTGAATTTTTTCCCCCGGAAGTTCTAGCAGCACATACTCAAGTGAGATTTGATTTAAAACCAGGAAAGTACCTTAGACTTGATTCACAGGAAGGAAAGGAAGTTAAAATTTTATCGAGCTTTATCATTTCATTTGAAGCCGTTAAAGTTGATTCAAGCCCAAGATTTTCACTGATCAAGGGACTTAAAAATCATTTTGCAATGACTGCAAGGATGTTTTCACTTCAAGAATCTTACAAAAAAATTGTTTTAAAACAAAAACATAAAAACAAACAAGTTGTCTTAGACTATAATAGTAAAGAACAAGAAGATTTATTTTTATACTTTCTTAATAGAGGATCAGATAATTATCAATATAAAGAAATGTATAATACATTTGATAATAATTGCACCACTGAGGTATATGAAGGGTTTGAAGCCATTAGAAAACGACCAACTAAAACACATTATATCGGTCCAAAGAAAACGATAAAAAAAGAAAGAAATGTTGTTCACATATTGGAGTTTTTGCCATCTACTGCGGTAAAACACACTAAAATATTAAATATCTTTAAAGGTTTTGCGCCACCTCTTGAAGATGAATTTGATTCAATTGAAAATATTTTCAGCTATTAACCCTGTATAAGTTTCAATAGCTTAGCACAAAACTTAATTTTGCGTTATGGTTGCGCATGAAATATTTCTTGATCTTATTTTCTATTCCAACACTTGCTTTTTCACAACTTTTAACAACTTCTTATGATGGCCAAACTCTATATTCAAAATACCTTGCGCTTCAAGAAATGAATTTAGATTCAATAATTACTTTTGAAACTGTTTTTCCTGATATGAATATTACCTTAAAAGAAAAAGTGAAAAATTTAGCTATTGAAACAAAAAACCTTAAACAAGGCTTTTCCCGTGCTAACTGGAAAAGTGATCAATTTGGAAAGCTATATACCAGTATAAATAGCAGATTGTTTGAAATGAAACAAATTTTATATCCATCATCAAATCCTGAAAACCTTTGGATTAATCCTAAACCCCTTTCTCAATTTAAAAGAGAATTTTCTAAGGAGTTAGGATTTCCCGTCGAAGAGATCATGTCATTTGAAATTAAACTTGGTAAAGTACTTCTTAGGTTAATTGATAAAAATAAAGAATTAGATCAGTCCCTAAGTATTGCTAAAGATTATATTAAAAAAGAAGTAACCGTTTATGATTTCATAGAACTACTCAATGATTTAAATAACAATATGAGTGATTGCAGCTCAAATATTATATCTCATTCTTCTGATGAATTAATTTTTGAATTAGTTGAAAATTCAAACGACGAAAAAACTGTTATTCACCTTAGTAATTTTATCGACTCTAACTTTAAAATAGAAAAACAAAATCTTCAAAGTAATTTTTATGGATACAAAATAGCTCCTTTAGATTCTGAAGCTTCTGAGATAAAATACCTTCGTTTTGGTTATAATGATAAAGATAAATTAACTTCTGTTCATTTTGAATTAAATAATAGCTCAAATCCTTTTATTTATTGTAGCCAAGTGAAATCAAACTCTGATGAAGAATTCTTGTTGCCCTAGTGTTAATTAGCTTGTTCATTAATTCCATCTTAGCCCCTTCGAGAAATCAACAAGTTAAACTGATAAACATTTACAATTTATGTCTATGAAGCGATACTCCGATATTACTTTAAAAGGATGATGTATGGACCAAATTGATTATAAATGGTCAGAAGAAGATGCCAATAACACTGAATTAAACGGTGAAGACATTAAGTTCGAAAGTATTAATGAGGATAACACTAAACCTCTTTCAACTCGCCATAACCTTCAGATCATGCGGCGACTTTTTCATATGTTTAATGGCTCCGCCATTGCAACACTTTATCTCATCTCGTTTAATCACTCACAGATGATTCACTTTCTTGGAACAATTGCATGTGTTCTTTATGTGGTTGAGCAAGTGCGAATAAACTATCCTGAAACAGCTGCTAAGCTTTTGCCTTTCACAAGGTTTATCATGCGAGCTGAAGAGCAATTAAAGGAATCTGCAATGGTTCCCTACGCCATGGCCGTTTTATTAACTATAGTTGCATTTCCAAAACATATTGCCCTTGTTGGTATTTACTCCCTTGCAATTGCAGATCCCCTTGCCGCAATTATTGGTATTCGATTTGGTAGGCATAAGCTAACTCCAACAAGATCTATAGAGGGTTCTACAAGTTTTTTTCTGGCAATATTTCTAGTAACTCTTATTGTCTTAACTGGCTATAATAACGCTTTTGATATAACTATTTTTCTTGTTTCCTTTGCTGTTGGTGCGATATGTACTGCAGCTGATACTATACCACTTAAACTAGATGATAATTTAACTATCCCTCTCTTTACATCGGCCCTTCTATGGCTTGTTTGTACAGTTTTTGGGATATATATCTAAATGTCAGTCAGTATATTTGATATCTATACTATAGGTATTGGTCCATCAAGTTCTCATACTGTTGGGCCAATGAAAGCTGCCTATGAATTTATGTTAGAAATCAAAAGACTAAATAAACTACAAGAAGTAAAAAGTATTAAATGTGATTTCTATGGCTCGCTTGCTTTAACAGGTAAAGGCCATGGTACAGATAAAGCTTTTATTCTAGGTATCCAAGGTCATACTCCAGAAAATATCGATTCTCAAAAGATTGATGAATATATTGAGTCTGTTAGTACAAATAAAAAATTATTTTATCCACATGATCGCAAAGAAGTTTGTGTAAAATTTGATCCCCGAAAGGATATAAAATTTCATAGAAGAGTTTCTCTACCTCACCATCCTAATGGAATGGCATTTGCTGCCTTTAGTGAAGATGGCAAGGAGCTTTATCGAACAATTTATTACTCTATAGGTGGCGGCTTTATTCTTAAAGAAGATGAAATTGATACTTCTAATGTTATAGAAGCACATACCCAAAAAACACCATATCCCTATACCACTGCCACAAAATTACTTGAGCACTGTAAAAACGAACAATTAAAAATTTCAGATATAGTTCGTAAAAATGAGCTAACTTGGAGAACTGAAGATCAGATCATATCTGATACATTGAAATACTGGGAAGTTATGAAATCTTGTGTTAAGCGAGGTTTTACCAATCAAGGAACACTTCCTGGTGGACTTAAGGTACAAAGAAGAGCACCTAAAGTTTATAAACAACTAACTGAGAATCCAGAAAAAAACCTGAGAGATACTTTAAGTGTTTTAGATTGGGTTAATCTCTATGCTCTTTCTGTTAATGAAGAAAATGCAGCTGGAGGACAAGTCGTAACCGCTCCTACTAATGGTGCAGCTGGAATAATTCCTGCGGTTCTTCACTATTATGTAAATTTTTGTGCTCAGGCGACGGAAAAGGGAATTATTGATTTTCTACTCACTGCAGGTGCTATTGCTATTCTCTATAAAACTAATGCAAGTATTAGTGGAGCAGAAGTTGGTTGCCAAGGAGAGGTAGGAGTTGCTTGCTCAATGGCCGCTGCCGCCTTATGTGAAGTTTTAGGTGGAACACCAGAGCAGGTTGAAAATGCAGCTGAAATAGCAATGGAACATAACCTAGGTCTTACATGCGATCCTATTGGTGGACTTGTTCAAATTCCTTGTATTGAACGAAATGCTATGGGGGCCATAAAAGCTATCAATGCCGCTAGAATGTCTCTTAGAGGCGATGGATCTCATTTTGTTTCTTTGGATAAAGTCATTGAAACCATGAAGCAAACCGGACTTGACATGAAAAAACAATATAAAGAAACAAGCCGTGGTGGTTTAGCGGTTAAAGTCAATATAGTTGAGTGCTAAACTCTGTTTATAATTTTAAACTTTTAATTAATAACACTCGATAAGTTATCAATGAGGGTGTTTGTTGTTTTTATTCTTATTTCTACTCGTGTTTTCGCATTTTTTGAAAGTATTGATGAACAATGTCCAGATCTTAACCCTGCTAATCTTCAAACTATAATTTGTGAACAACATCTTTTTCCTCTTAAAGATACTCTTAATTACGATGGACTTATTTCAAGTTTACAAGATGAATATATAAATGATTTTTATGATGTTAACGGTGCTTATAGCTTAAGTCGTAAAATTGTAAACCAATCCGAAAAAGCCAAAGCTTCATATGACCAATTTAAAGATGACTTGGAATCGCCAGGAGCATCTAAACAAGAAATTCAATTCCAAGAAGACCTTGAACTTGTCATTAAACTTAGACAACGAATTGAAGGCGAAAATGCCATGGCAAATTGTAACGGTGGTGAATACACAACAAAAAAAGAAACAAGAGACTGCTATAACGATAAAAATGAGAGAATGTCTAAACTGGTAGATCAAGTTAGCTTTATTGTTGCAAACAACCCACTTCTTGGTAGTGAGAGTATGGAGGATTTTATCAGTGATGAAATTAAAAGCGGTGCCAATTCTATTAATATTAAACAAGCACAACTTACTGATTGCCTTAAAACCACCAAAGATCCGAATGATTGCAATAAACTAAAATTAGAATTAGAAACTTTCATGTCTGGTGAAAATATAAATATTTCAACTTCCAAGTATAAAAATGAATTATCTGAGACTCTTGATGAAGCTATATCCTCTACAGATTCACTTATTAGCAGACATAAAAATAATATTAATAAAATTCAAAATGTATTAGGAACATCTTCTACCTCGAATGATACTGAGCCCCAAGATAAAATAAGAACATATAAAAGTAGTAGAATATCATCTAATGAGGCCCTAAGTAATTTAAGAGTGGATTTATTTTCTAATCTCAAAAATACAACTGATTATTTTGCTACCAGTGGCGGGGTATCAGCAGATGAGGGGTCTTTTGGAAATTTTTCTTGTAGGTTAATTGCTGAGCATAAAGGAAATAAACAAGAATCATTCTACAAGTCACTTATGCTAGATGCTGCATTAATCGTTATTCCTATTGGAGGACCATTACTACTTACAAAGACTGCAAGTAGATTACACAAGCTTTACAAATTAGAAAAATCGTCACAGGGATCTGCTCGCCTTCTCTCAAGTCAAGAAGCTACTACTCTTTTCACAGAGCTTGGTACATTAGGCATAGATACCGCAAGTCTTAATGCTAATTTTAAACGCTGTAATGATATTATTTCTTTAGGTTATGGTATTAAAGAGATCCCAGAAAAATTAGATCAAGAATATAATGCTTGTCGTGAAATACTAAGACATATAACTTCTTCATTTGCTATCGGTGTTCTTGGAGGTGCTGCTGGCTCTGTAAAACTTTTGGCCCAAGCCAAAAAACGGCTTAAGGTAATCGATGACCCGATAGTGGATTTACCTTCAGAACATAATATATCATCAGATCAAATAAATGCGCTTCAGAAGGTAAAATCCTCTGAAGGGTATCCAGTTATTGACGCTCAATCAATGGAGGCCATCGCAAGTGCGCCTGCAAATAGTAAAATTTTAGTAAGTGTAAATGTTGGTGTTACGAAAGAATTAAAAATGACTCCGGATGAACTTACTGCCTTTTTACAAGATCCTAAAAATAAAATTTCTAGCCTTCAAGTACTTGAAGTCTATTATAAAAAAGATTTTACTCCTGAAGAACTTGAAACGATTGCGACTAAATTTGATCCTCGAGAGCTTGAAGGTTTTGCTTTTGACCAAGACGTTGTTCATTCAGTTTTAGTTACATACCCTTCGGGTGAAATTGCTACATATAGAGGAAATGTTGATACTCTAAGAGAGCTTGCTCTAAGAGATGATATTGTTTCGATATCAAATTTTACATCTCGAAATCTACCAAACGTAAGGTCTGGATATGATGTATCCAGTTTAGAGAGAAGTTCACAATATGATATTGTTGGTTCACTATATTCTCAAATTTCACCAGATTCTATAAGTACTATATCTGCTACTAATTTGGGTAGTTTTGAGAACTTACCTATATCTCATGGAACGATCCAAGCTCATGTAGAATCAGTTAAAGCTGGTCCTCAAAATGTCGGTAAAGGCTTTGGAGGAGCAGGACTCTATATTGATGTTACACCTGAAAAAAAAATAGCAACAGACTATTCTTCTCATGCAAGAAGTGTAGTGGATGATACATCCGCTGATTCAGCAAGAAGAGTTGTACTTAGTGGTGAGTTAAATGTTAATCGGGAACTTCGTGTTGGTACATTTACTGTAGGACGCGGAGCTACTTTTGATCTTCAAAATGGAGTACTTCCTGAAAGGTGGGCTGATAACCCCAATTTACGACGTTTAATGGAGGAGAATTTTGATATTCTGGATATTAGAGGAATGGACGGACTAAATATGAACACAGACAGGATTCTCATTATTCATGAAAGTGCAGGTGACGATATCATCAACTGGACCTTTCTCTCCGCGGTGCGGGTGAGTCGTGCGGCC
>CAYFHZ010000019.1:0-16079 GCA_964342535.1 uncultured Bacteriovoracaceae bacterium
CAATTCTTAGAAGATCTTCTGATGGCCACTGGAGAGTGGGCGGGTAATGCAATTACAGAAAGAGCAAAACGTTTAGATGAAGATGGTGCAGGTTCAGTAGAGAATGGAAATACAATTCCTGGCCAAGCTTTGACTGAATTATATAACGAAGCGAAGGAATTACAATTTTTTGGAACCTCAGCTGATGTTCAATATGGTGGAATGGGTGCTCCACATGTTGCGAGTCTTATTGCTTTTACCCAAATTAACAGAGCTTGTATATCATCAGCTACACAATTAGGATTTTTCACATCAATTATTGATATGGTTGAGAGATTTTGTGATGAAGATGACAAAGCTAGACTGCTTCCGAAGTTGATATCCGGAGAAATGTCAGGGTCTATGTGTCTTACAGAGCCTGGGGCGGGGTCAGACGTTGGTTCTGTTAAAACCATTGCCATTCCCCAAGAAGATGGAACATATTTATTAACAGGTTCTAAAATATTTATCACTAATGGTGGAGGAGGGCTTGGTTTTGTTCTTGCTAGGATTAAAGATGCACCAGAAGGTCTTGGTGGTATCAGTCTTTTTCTATGTGAACAAGAAATAGATGGTAAGCAAAATTATGTCATTGCTAAAAACGAACATAAGCTTGGTCTACACGGAAGTTTTACTTGTGAAGTTGTATATGAAAATTCAAAAGCAAAGCTTATTGGTAAAGAACATCATGGCTTTAGATACATGCTTCATCTTATGAATGAAGCAAGAATTGCAGTAGGTCTGCAATGTATTGGTGGTATTGAAGCCACACTACATTACGCAAGAAAATATGCAGAAGAAAGATCTCAGTTTGGTAAAAAATTACTTGATTTACCACTTTATGCTAGAAACATGAAAGATTGGGAAGTGGAAAGAGATGGCTTTAGAGCTTTAATGGTTGATACTATTTCTTACTTTGACCAGTATCAAAAACTTGATGGACTTAAGCGACATGGAGTTGAACTGACACCTGAACAAATCAAACAATTTGATAAAGCGAAGAAATGGGTTAGAAGAAGAACTCCACTAGTTAAAGCTTATGGAGCTGAAACCTTTACTCATCTTTCTCAAAGAGGAATTCAAGCTTTAGGTGGTTATGGTTTTATTGAAGAATATGATGCAGCCAGATTCCATAGAGATTCATTTGCACCACTTTTATATGAAGGTACAACTCAAATTCAAGCATTGATGGCCATGAAAGACCTTATGAAGTTTGTCATGAGAAATCCAACTAAATACTTTACTGCATTAGTGAATGCCAATCCAATCGCTAACTTCTTTGGTGCTAGTACTGAGTGTGAGTCTCGTTTTAATGATACTCAATATGAATTCAAGAAAAACTTTGTAAAACTTCTTATAAAAACATTAAAACCAGGTACTGACACTAATAACCCTGGAGAGTTAAAAAGATTTTTTAATGCAAAAGAATGGCTTAAAGAAGAAAACGTTATGAAACTTATGATTCATGCTGAAACAATTATGTACTCATTAAGCTATATTGAGGTTTTGAGAGTTCTTATGAAGCATGCTAAAAAAGACGAATCTCGAGTTGATCTTTTTAATGATTATTACAAATTAGTAAGACCACGATTTGCTGCAATCTACGAAGATTGGTCTTTAAGATAAGGGACATTAATTGAAATTTTTTTTCTTATTTATATTTAGTTTAGTAGTGGGCTGTTCAAAGCCTACTACTATTGATGGAAATTGGCAGATTGATTTAAATATTCAAGGTAAGAACTTACCAGTCATTATGCATATAAATCCAGCTTATAATGGAATAGTCACAGGGGAGTTAATTAATGGAACTGAAGTTATTGAACTTAATGGGACTCTTACGGGCAAAAAATTTAAACTAGATATAGGAACATCTTATTCTCATTTACTAGGTGAAATCTTGGAAGATGGTCAAATTAAAGGAACATGGACTAGAACTTTAAAGAGTGATTTTCACGTTTCTTTTAGTGGAAAAAAAACTCAATTACAAAATTTATTTTCAACAGCTGAGACTCAAAAAAACTTGATTGATTTAAGTGGGAAATGGAAAGTAAGCTTGAGTAATGATCGATATGGACTTGGTGTTTTTAAACAAATTGGCTCCCATGTTTATGGCTCCATTTTGACTGAAACTGGAGACTTTAGATATCTTGATGGAACAATAGTAAATAATAAATTAACCCTTATTGGTTTTGATGGTACATTTTCAAATATATTTGAATTAGTTGTTTTGAATAAATCTTTACAAGGGATGCATTACTCAGGGACGAAATTTCAACAAAAAATTTTAGCAGTTAGAGATGACAGTTTTCAACTATCTGATCCAAATACATTGACTAATATTAAAGATGGAATTGAATTTTTAAAACTTCCAAAAAAAGTTTCATTACTTGGGGAAACGATAGACTTTGAAGCTGATCGTTATCTTGGTAAAGTTAAGGTTATCCAACTTTTTGGTTCATGGTGCCCTAACTGTATGGATGAAACTAAATTTTTTGTAGATTGGCGCAAGCAACATCAGATTCTTTTAAATGACGTTGAATTTATTGCATTGGCCTGGGAAGTTTTTCAAACGGAAGAACAAGCAAAAAAAGCACTAAGAAAGTTTAAAGTTAAAATGCAGATGGATTATCCCATTATTCTTATGGATTATAAGAGTACAAAATCTGTTTTAGATACAATACCTTTTGAAAAAATGGTTGCATTTCCAACTACATTATTTCTAGGGAAAGATAATAAAATTGAAAAAATTCACACTGGTTTTTCTGGGCAAGCAACAGGACCTTATTTTGATTTATTTACTAAGGAATTTGAAGAGACTCTTATTGAGTTAATTAAGAAGTAATTTTTTTATGAAGTACTATACTCATAAATGAACATATAATACCTACATAAATGCCATCAAGTTTAAGTGGGATATTGGCTTGACATATATTCCATAGAACACAACTCAATGCTCCAACACACATAGATATTATAAAAGTCCTATGATTCATTTTCTTATGGGAAATATAGCTCCATAGCATTGGAATAAGTAGTGCTGAGGTGGATAGGCCACCTATTGTTTTCCATACCTTTTTTATATCTCCATCAAAAAACAATGCTAGTAAGTAAGATAGTATTGCTATGATAATCATACCTATTCGTTGATGTAATATTTTGTGATTACTTTGAAAAAGATCGTATGAAAGAGTTGTCCCGGCAAGAAAGAGGTAGGAATCTAGGGTAGATAGAATTGTGGCGCAAATACCAGCAAGAAAAAAACCTTTAAGGCCCACAGGTAAAATTTCAGTGGAATATATTATATAACCTCCCTGGGAATTAAGTTCTGGCATATGTGCTCTAGCGTACATAGCACCAAAAGTAAGAGATAGGTCAAAAATAACCCAGATTAAAGTTGCTAGTAATATTCCAGCCCTAGCTGTTTTTGGAGACTTAGCAGCAAAACATCTTTGGTAAAAATTAGGATCGACAAGTGTTCCTAGGGCGATCAGTCCCCATGAAAAAGTCTCTAAAAGGCTAGAATTACCTGTAAAAGAGAAATAACTATCAGGTAGTTTTGTTAGTTCATCTAATCCAAATTCCCAAATACTGAGGAAGCATACGATAAAAACAGCTGATGTCATGATAATAAACTGGAAAAGATCTGAGTATACAACAGATCTAAAACCACCAAATAAAGAATACCCTAAAACAAAAAGAAGACCTAAGAACATTGCTAGATTTTGCCCCAAAGGAAATAATATATTAATAAATAAACCGATACTTATTATGTAGGCAATGGGTAATAGATTTAGAATATTAAAGACTGCTGCAATCTTTTTTGCCGATTGTCCGAAATTTATACCCACGAGATCTGGTAGAGTGATAGCATCTGTTGTTCGTATTTTATCAGCTATAAAAAATGCAAAAATAATATAGGTAAGGTACCAAAAAAAACCTTGTGTAAAAAAATTGTAAAGGCCACTTTCAAAAGCGATCTTCGCCACACCAAATATACCTCCGTACCATGTTGCCACTAAGGTTACAGTGAACATTGGAAGAGTTAGTCTTCTTCCCATAAGAAGTGTATCTATAAAACTATCAGTATTATTATTTTTCTTTCTGAGATTTCCCCATAAAACAAAAATATAAGTAAGAAATGTAATGAGAATAAAAATGAATATATCTATTGATGATAGTTGGAGATCAATATCCATTATGAAAGCTCTCATTAATAAAACTAATTTGCTGTCTTAGATCAAATAGTTCTTTTTCCCAATATTGAGTTGAGCCAAAGTGAGAAAACGCGCGCTGAAATGCTGCATCTTCAAAACGAAGAGATATCCACGCACTGAAATGTATAATTCTTAGTGACCTTAGAACTTCTATTGCTTTAAGTTCACGTTGATCAAAATCGGTCATCATTTTATAGGCATTCACAAGAAGATTTCTTTGTCTTATCGATTCTTCATCTCGACCAGGAATAATCATCCAGATGTCCTGAACTCTTGGCCCGACACACATATCATCAAAATCAATTAAAAAGGGCATTTCCTCATTAAGTACAATATTTCCATGGTGACAATCACCATGAATTCTTTGGAGCTTTAAATTCTGCATAATGGGCTTTGAAATTTGAAAAATCTGATTTGCTAAATTTTCATAACTAGACTTGTATTCAAGAGGCATGAATTTTGAATTTAAGATAATAGGTAGATTATTTTCACCAAAATTCTCAACCGTAAGTTTTAATCTATGCTCGGCCTTTTGACTTTGTCCAACATTGTGAAGTCTTGCAAGAAGTCTACCCATTTTCTCAAGTCTCTCATCTGTCCATTCGTCACAGGCCCTTCCACCTTTTTTGGGAAAAAGAGTAAAGAAAAGTCCATCAGTATTGGTAAAAACTGACTGGTTATTATATTTAAGAGGGGCTATGGCCTCTATTTCATGAGATTGTAAATCAAATAAAAAGTTATGTTCATCTTGTATTTGTTCTTTACTCCAACGTCCTGGCCTATAAAACTTTATAATTTTAAATTCACTTCCAGTCTGATTATAGACTTCAACTTCATAGACTCTATTCTCCATAGAGCCCAGTGCCATAATCCTACCTGTTGTTTCAAAATCACAAGATTCTACAGCATCTAATACTTTCTCAGGTGACAGTGTATTAAAGTACTCTGACTTAGTATTTCCCCAGACACTTGTTGCGTTTGTCACTTACTAAGCTCCACAGCATTTTTTAAATTTCTTTCCAGAGCCACAAGGACATGGTTCATTTCTACCAACTTTAGGAGTTGATCTTTTAATAGGACCTGTACCGACGATTTGGCCATCATCATAATACCACTTGCCGTCAATTTTTTTAAATGTAGATATTTCATGATGTAGGTAATCTTTATCATTTTCATCTGCATAAAGGGCCTTAAATTCAACTACTCCTGAGTCGTGAGCACTTGTTCCTTTGTCTGTTTTTACAATTTGAAGACCTTTCCAAGTGCTCGATTTTGCCCAATTCTCTGCTTCTTCCTTACTAAAATCTTCTGTACCTGGAGTATGAGTAGACTCTATAAAATCTATTTGGTTTTTAGCAAAAGCACTATATCGAGCTCTCATTAGTTTTTCAGCTGTATCTGGAAGTTCACCCATATGATATTTTTGACAACAATCTTTATAGTCTAGTTGGTTTCCGCATGGACATAGGTTCATATTTGTATCCTTGTTATTTTTTTATTTATAGTACTTTTAATCTTGTTTTTTGCCTAGTCTGTTTCTGTTTTTTTGCCGGCAATAATTGCCATTTTTATAAGGCAATGAACTTAGTCATACTTATACAAAATCAATAGGTTAATTCTATCAATAGAGGAAATATATTTGTTTTAAAGTATAATGATTAAGAAGATTAGTTAAGGATTATTTTATGAAAGTTTTATTGGCAATTTTCTTTTTTACCCAAGTGCAATTAGCTTCTGCTTTGAGTCCAGTTGAACAAAAACTTAAAGAAATTGCAGCTGATAGTACTTATTATTCAACGAAACTGACAGAAGAAGAAATAGTAGCTTTCAATAAATTTGTCGAAAATCTTGTCCAAGATGCTTACAATATGAAAGATTCCAAACTAAAAATATATGATAGCTTCTATCCAAAAGACTTGTATCATGAATATTTTGATGCTGCCCAAGCATTTTATCTCAATGGTTATGCAACATCTCAAAATTTTAATCAATGGCATTTAGATTATAAGCAACTTATAAATTTTAACTATGATGAAATTGATCAATTGCACGCCAATTTATCAGAAGAAGAAAGAATTGAGTTAAGATTTAAATTTGTGAAGGCCGAGTTAGTTAAAGTTCATAAAAAATATATTGAAGCTATGAATAATACAACCATTGGTTGTGCTAGTGAAGGCGAGGATGTTTATAATAAAAAATGTTGTGCTAATCATGTTAGACAAAATCTTGTTATTGATGATCCATCTCGTTTAAAGTGCCAGGTAGGTGGCAAAACTTGTACATCAAATAGCTCATGTTGCTCAGGTATGTGTTATAAAGAAAATCCAAATGAAGCAGGTAAATGCGTTGCTCCTAAATATTGTACTAAAATTCGTGCAGTTAATGAGGCATGCTCAGATCAACATTATTACTGTAAAAATTCTCGCTGTATAGATTACGATAAGCTTGATCGAGGAAGTTTATCATGTAAACATGCTAAGAAATCTTGTACTAAATCAGAAGAATGTTGTTCTGGCTCTTGTAATAGTGGTGTGTGCGCGGAAAAAGTTTTATGCCTTCAATGTAAAAGTCTTGGAAGTAGTGTCAAAGATTCAGAGACTTGTTGTCCAGGTTTAATAAAATTAAACAATAAATGTTCTCTTCCATACCCAACTTTTATACCAACTGTTTATAAAATTCAAAATACGTTTAAAAAGATTGTAAGAGTAATTTTTCATAATGTCTTTATAAGTGATGCTCATGCAGATAATGCGGATTTTTCTAATGATGATACTGATTTAAACCTTTCATCATCAAATTCATCTACAACAATTACATCTAGTTCTAGTTCATCAAGTAACTCTAAAAAACTGACTAGTTCTCAAATTAGAAAACTAGCTCAAAAAAGAATTTATTGTTCAGGATTAAAAAGACATAATAAAGATTTATATAATACTTGTATGGCAGAAGCGGATGAATTAGAGCAAAAATATACTTCTGGTGGAGAGACTGAAGGTGAAAGTGAAGAACAGTCTTCTACCACAAGCTCTGGATTAACAGCGACCCAAGAGCAAGTCTTAGCAGAAAGAAGAGTAGATTGTGCTACTTTAAAATCAATTGATAGAACAGCTCTTAAATCATGTCTTGCATCAGTTAATGCACTTGAACAACAATACCTTACAGGAACAACTACTACTGATTCAGATGATTCAACTGAAAATAGTGAAAAAGCAGAGTATATGACTAATTATGAAATTCCAGGTGTCACTGCAAAAACTTATTCTGATTTAAAAAGCTGTGAGTTTAATTCCTTTAATGACAATTGGAAAGATGCTTCAACTGCTGAAAAAAATGCAGAGCTTTTTTTAAGAGCTTTTGAATATGTTTATTCACATAAAGGAACTCAGGATTATTGGGAGGACTCTGGTAAAGGAAATATTTTTTCTAGGGCAAATGCTGCAGCAATCGAATTTAGAAAACATAGAGTCGAACTTCTAGCAAAAATGCAAGAGATTGATAAAAAAATGTTTTGTAGTTGTATTCCTGTTTACGGTTTAGAGAATTTTAGCGAAGAAAAACAAACTTATTATAATGCTAACTGTTCAACTTCCCAGTCTTCTTTACAAGCATCTAGTTCAGATTCTACTTCTGAATCTGTAGGGGAAGTAGAATCAGGCGGAATTGGTATTTCACATGAAAAATTATTAGTTGAATGGCTTGAATATAGGGCCGAAGCACAATTAGCTAGATTTGAACTTAACTCAAGCCTTGAAGAAGACCTCATTGCCCTTAGTGAATTTATAACAAACCAAAATTTTATTGAAGTCTACCAAGATCAAATGATCGAAAAACAACTAATCCCAGGAAGCCCAGCAGGGGATTCATTTCTTCTTTATAAATGGGGATATAAAGTAAAGGAAGGTACTATTGCAAGTGTCCTAGGTACCAGTGATAAGAATCGATATAAAGCTTCAACTTCTTCTTACACAGGGTCTTCTCATGCTATGAAAGCAGCATGGAGATATGAAGAAGATGATGATATTGACTCTTCACCACAAATTATTGATGTGCAAACAAAAAGAGAACGTGGAAGTGTTTTATCACCTACAGTATTTTATGGATTCCATCGTTATTATATTGGTCCTAGATTTTCTAAAACAAATACTTCCGTCGATTCTTGTAATGTTTATGGTAGGGCCACTGCTTGTTTTAAAAGCGCATATAAAGTTCAGTTTGGAGATGAAACAAATTATATTCTTGATCCAACATTACCTTTATTTGTTGATTCATCCCTTATCGCTTTAGAAGTTATGGATGGTACCAGTTCACCTTTTACAACACTTTTAAATGAAGCAAAAGATAAAGGTGTGTCTTACTTACAAAGTTTATTACCTAAAAATAAAAAAGAATATGGCTATTACAAGGTCAACAAAAATTACGGAAAGGAAGAACATCTTAATCAGGCGGTAGAGCTTGGGTACTTTCAACCCAAACAGGGTGAACTTGTCGTTAAATCGGTAGAAGAAGAATATAATGGAGCAATCATAGCTAATGCTATTAAAAAAGGTGCTCAAACATATATTGAATGTAAAAATCTAAAGACGGATTGTAGTGCATCTGATGTTGAAGACTCGGC
Organism: uncultured Bacteriovoracaceae bacterium; assembly: GCA_964342535.1. Classification (GTDB taxonomy): domain Bacteria; phylum Bdellovibrionota; class Bacteriovoracia; order Bacteriovoracales; family Bacteriovoracaceae. The sequence continues at coordinate 8,848 of CAYFHZ010000019.1, forward strand.
CCTTGGATTTGGTTATCTCTTTGAAAGTTCAGAGGATGCAGCTAAGTTTGCAGAATATATTTATGAAATACATTGGAAATGGTCACATATAACAAAAAATAATTATATGGGGTATCCATTGCAAGGACTTGAACAATATTTTTCACTGGTTTCTTACAATATGAAGTTAGTCGGTTCAACAGCGTTATCACGTGCAATGAGTTATAATGAAACAGCTGATCTTTATCGTGCTGACTGGGAGCAAAGAGAGTCTGATTATGGAACGACTAGTAATATTGAAAGTGGTACTGATGATTCTGTAAAGTCTAGTTTCGAAACAAAGGAAAATACCGCTTATGATGTCCTCGCGAATATTAATCTTAATGGGACTACAAATCTTGAAGTTTATGATCGTGCTATGAGTGATGCAGTAAAATCAGGTAATCTGAGTTCGGGGGATGTGAGTATTCTTACAAGTGCAAGGAATAGTGCAGTTAAACGTAATGAAGACATCGCTGAGTCTGAAGAATTATCAGCAGCTTTGGCCACATCTGATACGGCCACTCAAAATGCCTATAATGCTAATAAGGCGAGTTTAGAAAAGATAAATTCTCCTATTGCTAGTGCTGGGTTATCTAGTTTTAATGTGAGAGGCTCTGGTGTAAGTACACTCTCGGATGTTACAAGTTCTTCCTCATCGTCAGGAAGTTCTAGTAAAGATACGGCAGATACTGATTCAACAGCAAAGGCCAAAACGGCCCTTGGGCTAAATTATGGAAATACAGCATCTGCTAATAATTATAGTAGTAATTTAGCATCTTTAATGGGTAGTTCTCCATCTCTTACTTCTTTTGGAAGTAGTACTAGTATTGCTAAAGCAGCTAAAGGAATTAATTATTCAAAAGATTCAGGACTTAGTAAACAACAAGTAAGTAATATGATTAAAGAGTTTTCTAAAAATGATTTAAATGGTAATGAAGCAGATTCCATCTTTGGACTTGTTTCTAAAGCTTACAAAAGAAACTATGGTAAAATTCTTACAAGAATAGAGGCTGAACAAGTCAAAAATGATGAGAAAAAGAGTGAATTAAAAGCTTTATTGGAAGAATAATAATTGCATAAAATAAAATTTCGAAAATTTAAATCACTATTTTTGTAGACTTATTTCATTCATGTGAGGCTTAAAAGTGATTTATACTATATACTTAAAGTATAGATAATCTTCTTCTTTTCACTGGCAAGATATTTATATAAAGAATGGTTTATAATTTATTTAAGCTAATTCGTTATTTACAACAGACTCACTGGGAGTCTCAACAGCTCGATTAGTCCTTAAATCAATAAACTTAAATAGACCATTTCCAATTGCTTTAATTCCATAATCGAAAGTTTTTAATTTCTTTCTTAGATTATATATATGAACATCTAAAGTATTTGGATGGATCGCAATATTCTTCCAAATGACCTTAACAATTTCATTTCTATGAAGAGTTTTTTCTTCTTTCATATTAAAACTTTCAATTATTTTAATCTCTTTATTTGTAAATTGAGATAAATCTAAATTGAGAGCTTCAAGAGATTTAGATGTTTCATTTATTTTTTCTTCAATATTAATAAGATGTCTTTCTACTTTGGCTCTAATTTCATTTTGATTAAAAGGTTTCAGTAGATAATCAATTGCCCCAACTTGATAAGCACTTCTAATAGTTTCAAGATCATCAGACGAAGATATTACAAGATAAGGAGTATTAAGCGTCATGTCTGATTCATTGAGAAGCTTAAAAAAATGTCCATCTTCTAGCATAATGTCAGCAATAATAAGGTCAGGTAGGTTCTTTTCTGCTGTATAGGCTGTTTTGAATTCATCAAATGAAGTATAAAAACTCAATTTGAAATCCTCTCCATCAAAAATATGATTGTAGATTGGTTGCAAATCTTCCATATCTTCAATGATCCAAATTTTCTTAGTCATAAACATTATTAAACACTCCCGTTATATTTAATTGCCTCCAGGCACACTTATTCCTTCTAGAATTAAATCGTTGGCCAAATTAATTAATGGAAGACCAATGATAGATGTGTAATCATCTGTATCAATTTTTTTAAATAAACTTATACCATTAAGTTCTAATTTATATGAACCAGCACAGTCAACGGGATTATCAAGAGTTAAGTAAAACTTAATCTGTGCATCACTTAGATCTCTCATATGCAGCCTTGTAACATTAGTATGAAAGCGCTTTAGTCCATTATTAATTATAACATATGAAGTTGTAAGTTCATGCTCTTTACCTTGCATCTGCTTAAGTTGGTCAAAAGATTTTGTTAGACTCCCTGTCTTTCCAAGAATTTGGCCATTAAAGCTACAAACTTGATCTGATCCAATAACGAGAGCATCTTTATGGTCTTTGGCAATAATTTCTGCCTTTTTTAGGGCAAGCTGTCTTGTAAGCTCTTGAATATCTGTAATTTCTCTCTTCAATATTGACTCATCAAAATCAGAAGGCATACAATCAAATTTTATATTAAGTTTATTTAGTAAATCTCTTCTGTAAGGAGACTGACTTGCTAGAATTATTCTTTTCATAATATTTCAATACCCTGTGGAGCTACTTTATGCAATGTTTTTCTTATTTAAATTTCGCACCTAAGTACAACAAAAGCAATATGATGGCCAATGGTTCTCAGTTGATTGGTAGAGTTGTTCTTGGAGAGTTTGCAAATATATGGTTTAACTGTGTTTTAAGGGCCGATGTCAATGAGATTAGAATCGGTGATAATACAAATATCCAAGATTTATCTATGTTGCATGTCACAGATAGTCATCCCTTAGATGTTGGTTCAAATGTTACAATTGGTCATAGTGTTATACTCCACGGATGCTCTATAGGTGATGGTTCTTTAATAGGAATGGGAAGTAAGATTCTAGATGGGGCAATTATTGGCAAAAATTGTCTAGTTGCTGCTGGAAGTGTTGTTCCTCCAGGGAAATCTTACCCTGATGGTAGTTTTATAATGGGTGTCCCTGCAAAGATTAAAAGAAACCTCAGGGATGAAGAAATTCAAGAAATCTCAAATCATTATCAATATTATGTAAAGTACGCGAAACAATATATGAGTGATGATGTGAGATTACTTTCCTAAGTAAGTGTAGTCATAAATACATGATTCATAAAGGTCAACTAGCTTGACACCATGTCTTGGTTTGATTTCTCCCTTTTTTACTTTTGCATCAACGAGGGATTTTATTTTTTTACACATTTCATTCGGGTTATATTGCATAATTTCTAGGACTTCAGCTGAGCTATTTCCTTTTATAAATTCTTCAATATAAAAGTTATTTGGATCATCTTCATCACAGTAGACATGGACTTCATTTAAACGACCAAATAGATTATGCATATCTCCCATAATATCTTGATATGCTCCAGTAAGAAATAAACCCAAATAATAATCTTCATCATCTTTCAAGGTATGAACATTAAGAGTATTTTGCTGTCCTTCTGGACCTAGAAAGTGATCAACTTTTCCATCTGAGTCACATGTAATATCGGCAAGAGAGCATTCTAGACTTGGCCTTTCATTTAACCTCGAAATCGGAACAATAGGAAGTATTTGTCCAATGGCCCAACTGTCTGGAGCACTTTGAAAAAGTGAAAAATTACATAAATATCTATCTGCTAAAACAGATTTTAGCTTTTTAATTTCATTTGGAACATATTTAATGTCTTCAGTCATCACTATGATTTTATGACAAATATTCCAATAAAGAGTTTCGGTTATAGCTCTTTCCTCTAATGATAGAACACCGAGTTTAAATCCGTTCACTCCTTCATCTTTAAGTATGCAGGCATCATTATAAATATCTTGATAGTTTTTTTCACTTAAATCTCTATACAGGTATTTCATATTTCGAATGATGAGGTGGTCTTCTTCTGTAACTGTGTAATCTCCATCAATATGTTGATTTAGTTTTATATTTCCAAAAACGTTAGTTATAACACAAGAGTGATGGGCGGCCACTGCACGTCCAGTTTCAGATATAATATGAGGATGAGGAACATTCAAATCATTGCAAATATCTCTTAAGATATAGACAACATCTCCAACGTAATCACTTAATGTGTAATTTGTACTAGAAGCACAGTTTGATCGACTTCCATCGTAATTAATTCCAACTCCGCCACCCACATCAAAATATTCTATAGGTGCGCCTAGCTTTTTGAGCTCTCCATAAATTCTAGCTCCTTCCGAAAGGCATTCTTTGATGGTTCTAATATCTGGAATCTGGCTTCCAACATGGAAATGAAATAATTTAAGAATATGTAGTTTATTCTTACTTTTTAAAAGTTCAATTAGATTTAATATTTCTGGAATACTAAGTCCAAACTTTGCAAAGTCACCAGATGAAGCTGCCCACTTTCCACTCGCTTTAGTATGAAGTTTTGCCCTAACTCCAATCATGGGATCTATATTGAACTCTTCTGCAATTTCTAAAACTTTGAATATCTCAGAGTATTTCTCAATGACGATAACGATATTTCTTCCAATCTGAGTTCCAAGTAGAGCAAGTCTCATATAGTCTTTATCTTTATATCCATTTAGTATAGTAAGTGAATTAGGGTTTTTATTGTAAGCAAGAACAGTTAGAAGTTCAGGTTTAGATCCTGCTTCAAGACCGTAGAGGTACTCAGAGCCAATATCAGTAATTTCTTCAACAACTTCTCTTAGTTGGTTGACTTTAATTGGGTATACACCACAATACTTTCCTTGGAATTTTGCTTGATTTATTGTCTTGTTAAAAATTTCATTTAAACTTTTGACTTGAGATCTTAATATATCGTGAAATCTAAATACTGCTGGAAATTGAATACCTTCTTTTTTAGCTTCATCAATAACATCTTTTATTTTTATCCAGGATTGGCTTTTATTTTTACTAGGAAGGACTGATAATTCTCCATCTTTATGTATATTAAAATAACCGTCACTCCATCGATCAATCTGATAGAGGTGTAGTGAATCATTTATATCCCAAATCTTATTATTCATTATTGTTCCTTTGCTACATATATATACCAAGTCAGCAATAATGAAAATATTAAGAATTTAAAAGCTGAAAATAATGCCTTTGTTCTTCGATACTTAAAGGAGATACTTGAGCTGTTTTTCTTTTTTTTACCCCTTGATCTCTAATAACTTCATCAAAATTTCTTAATTTTTGAGTCATTTGTTTGGCCATAATAAGTAGCCAAGTTGGAACCTGGTCTTTCAAGTCATTACCAAATATTTTAATTAAAGTGGTTTCTTCTATAGCGATGACATCCGCAGATCTAGGTTTACCATCAAAGAATGACATTTCTCCAAAATAATCATTTCGAGTCAAATAGGCTAGTGGGGTAACCATTTTACCCGACCTTGAGCAAATAAGAAGTTTTCCGTCAGTGACTAAATATAAGTCTGTTTCAATATCTCCCTCTCGACATAGGACTTGATTCTTGTTCAGTTTAATAGGTGAGTGAGGTAGTGATATTTCATTCATAAGGTTAACCTTAAACGTTTTTTGATGAGTTTAGAAATAGTGTTAATTACTTTCTCAAAATAGAGATCTTGAGGGTAGATATCTTCAATAAATGTGTAGTTTGATTGTGACTGATCTATTAAGAGCTTATGAAAATTTAACATTGGTACTTCATACTGAGTTGATAATTTTTTCATAATACTATTAAAAACTGGATCTCCACTTCTTAGGCTGCAGTCAAGTGAAATGGCCAACTCGCCAGCTTGTTTATAGTCATTAAAATGTCGTAGTTTGAAAGCACTTTGAGATAAAAGAAATTGAGATTCTGCGTGTGTAGGATTGAGTAGAACAAGTTCTTTGGACAAATTATATGTCAATTTAAAGTCTTTTTTAGCAAATGCCATAGATGCTTTTTCATATTCTTCAAGAGAGTTAGAGGAAATACTTCCGTCACAAGATTTAGTAGGAGGGATGGATAAATTTAATGGAGTTGTTAGATTTATGATTAATGAATTTGCTTTTTTAGTATAGGTATACATATCCTCCAAGGCAAACTCATAGAGAGAATAATGAATAAGTTTTCTGTTTTGTAATATGGTATCATTTTTAATTTTTGGGCGGTTTAAAATTTTTGCAGATAAAAGAACTGGTTTTACTGGCTCATAAATAATTTTTGCCAACTCTGGAAAAATCATGAGTGCAGTTTTAATGTATTCATTTTTATAAAGTTGGATATTATTTTTGATTTTTAAGATATCTCTGTCACGAAAAACGGACTCGCGCGCAGTGTCGTAGTTAGAAAGGAGTAATATTATAAGGGGCAGCTGTTTTAAGTTTTGAATTTTATGGAGAGTGCGGTAAATACTTTCACCTTCTGTTGCAATCGTTTCGACTTTGATACCGTCAGTATAATTAGCAGATAGTTCCTTTTCTAAAACTTCTTTAAACTTTGATAATCTGAAACCCATCGTATCGCCTACGATCAAAATTGGAGCTTTGACGCTTTGCGTTTTTTGTGCCGTTGCTGTAAATTCAAATGGGGCTGGGCCGATTGTTGTTTTACTGGGTAAGTATCTCGTTTGTAAGAGATAGATTGAAGCGATTATAATTATGAGAAAAGGTGTTAAGAGTATTTTTTTCAATTCTTTATGTCCTAAACTTGTCAAATAAGTAATATCTTATATGATCTGTTAGTTTTGGTAAATACGGATTTAAGAATGTTTAAAGTACCTGAGTTATTGTCTCCAGCGGGGAGTTTGGATAAATTAAAAGTTGCTGTTAGTTATGGGGCCAATGCGGTTTATGTTGGAGGTCTCAAATTTGGATTAAGATCTGCTGCAGATAATTTTACAAATACTGAGCTTGCTGAAGGTGTTTCTTTCGCCCATAAATATGGATCACTTGTTTATGTTGTTCTCAATGGCTTCTTACATGATCATGATTTAGATGAACTAGGAAGCTTTGTAGAGTTTATCTCTGAAATTGGAGTTGATGCTGTAATCGTTTCTGATTTGGGAGTTATGCAAGTGGTAAATGCCCATAGTAATATCGATATTCATCTTTCAACTCAAGCTAGCTGTCTAAATGTTCATAGTGCAAAGTTATGGAAAAAAATGGGGGTGACCAGAGTTGTACTAGGTCGAGAAACTTCAATTGCTGAAGCTAAAATGATCAAAGAGCTTGCTGATGTTGAAGTTGAAATAACCGCACCAATCGTTGATATTGATGCTAGCAC
>CAYFHZ010000020.1:0-16008 GCA_964342535.1 uncultured Bacteriovoracaceae bacterium
AAAATCAACCAATACAGCAAAAAGATGAAAAATTCTCATGGAATGAGTATCTTAATCCAAATAAGGATAAATTTTTTGATGAGGGAAATTACTCACCACCTAAACCTTATCTTGAACTTATAAGAAATCCAACTGATCAAAATATCAAAAACTGGTTTAATATAGTTGAGACTAAAAATAAAATGCTCACAAGACTTCAAGAACGAGTACAAGAATACTCACTTAAAAATAAGAAATTCATTAATGGTGCAAAGAATAAGATAGCAAAATTAGAAAAATTTAAAAGTAAGCCTGATATCAAGAGGTTTCATTTTAGACTCTACATAGACTCTAAGTGCCCCCATTGCAAGAGAATGCTTAATACGATGAAGTCTCTTCAAGATGATGGCTACTTTGTCGAAGTGAAACAAATTGATGATGACTTTAAAGCAACTCAAGGTATTCCATTAAATATCACTCCAGCGAATAAAGCTGATGTTCACAAAAAGGATATTCAAAGTGTTCCTGTTTTGTTTGTTGGTGATCTTAAGAAGAAACAAGTTTTTAGAGTTCAAGGCTACAGAGATCAAAATGAGATCTTTCAAATTATAAAAAATAGTCCCTCTTACAAATAAATCTTTCAATAAATTAAACAACCGGAGAATTTATGATTTTTTCTAAAATCCCTACTTCTCATAATATCAGAACTCTCACCAGTGTATTCACTCTTCTACTTGCTTGTATCATTTTTGTAAGTATCTCAAGTCCTGTTTATGCTCAGTATCGCCTCCCTGGAGATGATATCACAAATAGTCTCTCAGCGATGGGAACGGTTATGAAGCTCGCTGACACTCTTGTCTTTAAGATATTTTCAAGATTCTTAGCAGGTTTAGCGATTCTTGCCGCAGCTTGGAATCTGAAAGAGCAACGAATTGGAATTTGTGTCATGTGTACCTTTGCTGCAGTTGCTCTCGGACTGACACCTACATTTGTAAAAAATATTTTTGATGTTGGCGGTGGAACTATTTTTTCTATGATCCAGCAAGGAGTTCACTTCTATGCATGATTATGAAAATCTCAAACATAAATATGGAAACTCAGTGCCACAAGTTATCGATACCCCCATCTTAGTTCTTGATTATTTTACTCTTGGAGAAGTCTTTTGTTCCCTTGGAGCAATGTTCTTCTTCGGTGTGGTTCTTTATTCAATTCCAATGGTTTTTATTTCATGTGTTTTGACTCTAGGAATTGCACCAGTAATAAGAAAGAAAAATAAAAGAGGAGTATTTCTTCACTACCCATACAAGAGATTTCACATGTCTCTTCCAGGCTTAGTAAATCCTAAAGGCCATCGCAAATATTCAGACTAAAAAAGGAGTCTTATGAAAAATTTAATTCTTATCATTATATCAATAATCACAATCTCATGCGGATCGACTCTCGAGTCCAAAAAGGATGAAAAAGAGAAAAAATCAAAAGATCAAGATCATATTGAACGCATAGATCGATTGTTCCGCACCTACAACCTTCATTATATCGAAAGAGAAAGATAAGGAAGGTTTTATGATACATCAAGGATTTATACATGAAAAAAGATACAGATTCCAAATATTCAAAAGAACAAGAAAGAGTGACATTGAAGGACTTAAAAGAGCAATTATTTACAGTGGCTTTTCAAAAGATAAACCAATGTCAAAACCATACAAAAAAAAGTATATCACAAATGCTTGGGCCAATTGAAAAAGGATTTAAGAAAGCAAAGCTTGAACAACCTCCAGACACCCAATATGAAGGGGTTGATTTAAGTATCCTTCCTAAGTATATCTGCTATAAAGCTGCCCTTATAAAAGAAAAGTCCAACCTGCAGTTTATACTCTTTTTTACTTCAATGCTTTTTCTTTTTGTTTTCTTTAAGATGGGAATTGATATTAGCTCTCTTCATAATAGGTTAAGGCTTAAAGAATACATTCTTGCCCCTGGAGTTGTGGATTTCACAACGGTATCACCACAAAGTGTTACAGATGAATATGTTGAAAATGTTGTAGAAGACTATGCTCTGGACTTTGGAAACATTAATGCCAATAACGTAACAAAAAGGTTTGATATTTTATCCAGCTTTATGAGCAGAAAGCAAAAGCTTAAATTTGATATTGATTCAAAAGATTGGATAGAGCAAGTCAAAGAAGAAAATATCTCACAGCTCTTTACTATTATTGAAAAAGAAATTCAAACTGATGAAATAGGAAATTTTAAATGCAAAGTAATGGGCCGTGTGGATCTTTATTCTGACGATTCATTTCTTGGAAATGAAAACCTTCTTATTCAAATGACACTAAAGCTTGCTCCTCCTAGAGATGGACAAAGATGGAAGCTTGAAATCCAAAACTTTGGTTGGGAACAACTTAAATAAATTAAACATTCGGAGAAATTTATGAAAGATAAAATGGACTACATTAAATGCCTTAATGCAGTTATTCGATTACTTAAACATGTCTATGAGATAAGTATTTTTGTCTTAGGCCATCTGTCTCTTTGTTTTATGCTTCACAGTATATTATTTTCTAAAGCGCAAGCAAGAGAGATCTACTATGGAAAATCTATTGAATCAGTTACTCTAGGATATGGTGGTGCCACTATTTTTAGATTTAATGATGAAGTTAAGACAATTTCTCAGGCCTCTAAGTTTAAAATAACGCCAGCAGATCCAAAAGAGCCAAATTATAGGACGCTGGCCATCACACCAAGATTTTTAAAAAGTTCAGGTAATGTTTCCTTCATCTTATCTAATGGGGAGATTGTAAATACCAAACTCATTACTGTTTCTGCAAAGTCTCCTGAAAATATTGATTCATTTTACGACTTTGTCCCTAAGAAAACATTAATCGAAAAAGGTAAGGCCCACGGTAGTGATATTTCAGATATTGAACTTATGAAATCAATGATCAGATGGGACAAAGTTATTGGGTACAAAACAAGAGATCTAGTGAGAACACTTAATAGTAAAAATAAATCAATCTCCGTTAAATTAGTAAGACTCTATACCGGGCCTAAATTTAATGGCTATGTATTTAAGATTAGAAATCTTTCATCAAAGAAGAAGTTTAAACTAGATTTGCCTAAATTATCACTTGGAACTCCAAATCAGGCGATTCTTTCTCAAGTGGATAAGAAAGTTCTTGGAACAAAAAAGAATAAGCACAACACCACTTTTTTAAGAATTGTAGCGAGATCAACCTCTCAGTACAAAAATATGAACATTCCCTTCAAAACAACGGCTAATTAAGACACAGGAGATTTATCTTGAAAGATATTTATGAAAATTTAAATAGGAAATTCGATGAGTTTCGACAAAAGATTCCAGATGAAAAAAGAAACTATCTTTTAATCTGCTGTGGTGTTCTATCATTTATCTTTTTATTGTTTAGTGACAAATCAGATGAAAGAGTCATTTATAAAACCCAAAAGAACATCGATTATACCAAAGGAAGAGTATTAAATAATTCTAGAAACATCTACAAACGAAAAGAAAAGGTACTCTCAAATGATTTAAAAGAGCTTCAAAAGCTCTATAAGAATAATGCCAGAGAACTTAAAGATCAGATAAAGTCCCTTAATGATGAAATTAATAAAATAAAGAAAAATAAACCACAAGCTCAGCCTTTACCCATAAAAGATGATTCACCTCTAGATATTGACGCAAGCTTCAGTAGTACAGATTTAAAAACTGATATTGTAGGACAAACTCATAAAACAAAGTTTAAAGGAAAAACTACAACTCAAGGCGCTACAAAAGATCGAAGAAAAGAGCATCAAGATAAAAAGAATAGAAGAAGATACTCAAGAGGACCAGCGATTATCTCTTTTCCTGTAAAGGAGAAAGAGCGAAAAGTTAATCAAGTTACAATTCCTGCAGGATCATTTTTAAAAGCAAAGCTTCTTGTCGGAGTACAGGCCTCAGAAAGTAAAGCTGTTCCATCCCTATTACTAGCTGAAGAAGCTTTTATTGGACCGAATAGAACAAGGATTGATCTTACTGGGTGTTTTCTCATTGCAAAATCCAGTGGCAATCTCTCAATTGAAAGAGTTGAAATGCAAGCTACAAAGATTAGCTGCGTTTCAAAGTCTGGAAAAATGTTTGAGAGGAAAATGAATGGTTTTGTCGCAGATAAAAATGATGGATCTTTTGCAATTAAAGGAGAACTTAGAAGTCGCCAAGGAAGAGTCGCCGCACTTGGATTCTTATCAGCAGTTGTTGAAGGAGTTGGAAAAGCAGTTCAACAGGCACAGACGACTCAAACAACAAATGCTGTTGGTGGAAGTGCAAGCACTATTACTGGAGATCAAGGAAAATACTTACTTGCGGGTGGAGCAAGCAATGCTGCAAGCCGTGTTACTGATTGGTATCTAAAGCAGGCCGAAGGTCTTCTTCCTCATATTGAAATTAAGCCCTCTCAAAATCTCTATGTCATTATTCAAAACTCTGTCAGCCTTCCAAATTGGTATTTTAAACAAAATGAAAAAGGAAACCACCATGATTACTCGTATTTATCAACTATTCTTGATTAGCTCTATATTACTATTAACTTCTTGTGCCTCATCAACACCAAGTATTAATCTCTTAGAGGTACTTGGTGATTATAATGGTGAGGTTGACGCTAAATTAGCTGCAAATAATTTATCGCCCCCGCAATTTGGACCTAAGCGTACAGAAACAAGAGTCTCTGATATTTGGGTTCATCCTCACGAAATGCCAACTGGTGATTATTTTCAAGGAGGATGGATTCGAGTCATTGTTCAAGAATCTATCTGGAAAAAATAAACCACCTTTTCCCTTAATCACTTAGGAAATTTATGAAAAATATCTTACATAAACCTCTTTCAGAGAAAGAGTTATTCACCAGTGCTTTATTTAAAAGACCAGAGTCCCTATCAAAATTTCTACCATACGATGAATATATAGAAGAAAAGAAAATATTTGTCATGAAAGACGGATCACTTGGTGCTGTTTTTGATCTTGAATTAGTAGACCATGAACCAAAGACTGAGAAATCTATCATTAAAATTGTTAATAGCAGTAAGGACTTTTTTAATCTTCCTGAGAACTGCACCCTACAGTTTTTATATGATCAATCGATTATCTCCACTAGAGATAAAAGATATCAAGACTATATCGCTTATAGCAATGCCAATCCCCTTTCCGATTATCTTTTTAAAGAAAAATTGGATCTTATCAAAAACTCACATGCTGGAAGTCCTTTTGAGAGAAAATGTACTATATCAGTTAGATATTTTCCAAAAATATCAAATAAGAGCAGTATTTTTGATCAAGGAAACTCCACCCTATATAGATACACTAAGGACTTTATTAGAGAGCTTCGATCATTTGAGCATATCATTGCTAATTTTAGCTCATTTAATAGCTTAAATATTACTCAACTTGATGCTGATCGGCTTTTACAGGTTCTCAGAAAGTTTTTTAACCCTGAAAGTTTTTATAAAAGAGATTTTGCTAAGTTTACTAAAAACTCCTCTTTATCAAATCAATTCCTTTATAATTCTCCTATTCTTGATTATTCATCAATTGAACGAGAAGGACTTAAAACAAGGACATTAACATTAAAATGTGCCCCCTCTTTTGTTTATGCAGGAGGAATGAGCTATTTTACGAATTTAGACTTCCCCTATTCTTTATCACTTAATTTTAGTTTTCCAAGTAAACAAAAAACAAAATTCTTTTTTGATACTAAGGAATTTTTCTTAAGAAATGCCCTCAGTGAAAGAGCAAAAGCACAAAGAGAAGAAATTCAATCTGTGCAGAAAAATCTTGCAAGAGATGATAGATGCCTTTATCTCACTTTCAATATCATTATTGATGGTAAAGATGATGAAGAGCTTGATGATAAAGAAAGAAAAGTTGCAAATGTTTTTCAGAAGCTAGAATGTGAAATTATAAAAGAAGATGACATAGGACTTGGTCTTTGTATTAATACTCTTCCTTTATGTTATTCGCCAGAAGCTGATGTCTCGGCAAACCGCTATATTCGAATCCTAAAAAAAGATGCCATAAATCTACTTCCTATTTTCGATAGTTTTCGTGGAATGAAGTCTCCTCTTTTAGTTTATCCATCGAGACAAGGAAATATCGTCCCTTTTTCTCTTCTTGATAAAGATAACGGGACTAGTCATCACACTGTCATTTGCGCAGACACTGGATCTGGAAAAAGTACCTTAATTTCTGATCTCATCTGGTCATCAAAACGAATTGATCCAGAAATGATTACCTTTGTTGTTGATAAGAAATCATCTTATGGGATGCTTTGTGAATACTTTGATGGAGATATGACTAAATTTGATAGAAATGGTGAAAATCAATTTTCTCCATTTAGAGGAGTTTATGATGAAGAAAAGTATGCTTTTCTAACCAAGCTTTTTACTTTTGCCATAAGTCTGACTTCTCCATCTTTTAATCTTGAAAGTGAACATCAAACAGCCATTAATAAAGCTTTAAGACTTGCTTATACGAAAAAGAAAAGTCGTCATGGTCTTGAATATCTAGGAGGTGAATTAGTTAAGAGAAAGTCTAATGATGCAATTGAACTTGAAATGCAGGACTTTATAACTGAGCTTGGACAATTATCAGATGAAAATGAATCAATCCAAGAAACTTGCCAAGAACTTATCAATAAACTTTCTCCTTTTTATGGACAAGGGGTTTATGCGAAGTTTTTTAAAGGCGCAAAGAGTAATAAAGAAAAATCTAAACTTTTCTATATTTATGATCTTGATGCATTAGCAAGGGACCCTATTCTCCTTCCTTTAATGTCACTTACTGTTATTGAAGAGATTAGAAGTATTCTTGAATTACCAGAAAACAAAGGACGGGCAGGTCTTCTCATCCTTGAAGAATTTGCTATGCTTGGAAAAAATAATCCTATTATCTCAGATTTTATTGTTGAATTTGCAGAGACTATGCGTAAAAGAGGATGTTGGCTTATTTCAGCAACGCCAAGACCTAGAAATTTCTTTGAATTATCTCAAGGCCGAGCATTATTTGAGACAGCTGACAATTATCTCTTTCTTCAAATGAGTGATGATAACATCGAATACATTGCAAATCAATCAACCTTATTTGATGAAGCAAATAAAGAAATCATTAGCTCCCTTAATAAAATTGATGGCCTATATTCTGAAGTTTTTTACATGAATAAGAAAAAAACCATCTGTGGTGCTTTTAGAAACTTTCAAACACCAAGTGGTAGATGGCTTTCACCAAATAATGCAAAAGATGCTCATATTGTAGAGCAAGCTAGAAAAAATCATTCAAATACAGTTGATCTTCTAAACTATCTCATAGAACAGCACTCTTAATCTATATTTTAACACTTCTAAGGACCTTTATGAAATTCTTCATATTTTTAATTCTATTTTCCTCGATATCAAATGCACAAAATGATGGAACTTACGAGTACTTTACTCATGAAAAAAAGTCACCAAATGATTACCTGTTTGGAAGTTTTGGTAAAAAGCAAGGAAGTATTTTTGATGATTACCGTGAGGTAAAGCTTGATGTGGATATTGGAATCTCCCAAGATTGTGGAAGATTAAATTTTGGTAAAACTCTTAGGGCCTCTGTAAAAAATATTTTATCTACGAAGCATATTAAAGATGTTGGACGTGATATCTTAGGGGCATCTCCCCTTCTTTTAATGGCATATCTTAGTCCGACATGGAGTGCCATCATGAGTCAGGCAAGACTTCGTGGAAACTTTCATGCAGGTCTTAGACTTAATCAATGCGCTCTCATCAATAAATACGTCAGTCAAAGAAATGAAGATTTCATGGAAGAAAGAAGTAAATGTATCCAACGAGAAATCAAAAGATCTGATGGTGATATGGAGTCTGCTGTTGATAAGTGTAAGAACTACAGAAGTGCTGATATTAATTCTTGGACAGGACGAGGAAAATCTAAAGTCAATAAGCTTCTTGAATCAAGTTTTAAGTGGGCGGGTCTAAAAGGAAAGAGTGCAAAAAGAAGTCTTGAATTAGCTAAGGCCTTTGTTGGAGACAGCATTATTAGAGAAGGAAAGATTTCAGTAGATTTTGGACCTAGAAGAGTTCAGATGACCCCTAAAACTTATATGAATAATGTTCATCAAATTACTTATAAAAATATTTGTAAAAATATGCTTACAAAAATTACAAACTCAGGAGGACATTATGCTAACATCAATAAAGTCATCACAGAAAATGATCTTAATAAGGTCAACAAGCACTCTGATTTTCCTTTACTTGACCATCAAACTTTACAGTCCCTTGCTTTTCTTCCCACAATCAAAAGAGAATCTGCTTGCAGAAAGCTTGCAGAGGCCCTATCTCTTACAATTTTCACAGAAGATATGCAAGACACCCTGGATTTACTCTCAACCGCTCCGATTTCAAATCCCAACTTAAATAGAAAGAAAATTCAGGATGCCAATCTAAAAAGAAGAGTTTTAAAAGATCAAATTGAAATGACCCTGGCCCTGCATCAAAATAGATCAGAACCATTAGCAAAAGTACTTAGTCATATTAATAGTGAAGGAGAAAAGTATCAAAACCTCACAGCAAAAAAGGTCCTTGATGCCAATAATGCAAGTGTACATGAAACTCGTGTCGGCTCTCTTCTTCTAGATTGTGCTGATCCTAGTTTTTGTAACGAATAAATGGAGAATTTATGCCCATACAAACAGCTTATGAATCATTTTATGTATATTTAGGAACTGCTCTTCATGAAGCACTCATTCAATTAATTACTTCAGATGTAATGTTTAAGGGGCTGCTTATTTTAATATTTGCTATCGCCTTTTTAATAACTCTTTGGAGATTTTCTCAAAAATATATGCCTAGTGGTCTATTTGGATCATCTACTGGTAAAAGAGCTGATGCTTCCAGTATAGCAAGACTTATTGCGTGTTTCTTTATTGGTATGGCCATATTAAAAGTTGATTCAACAATTAGTATTTCAGATTATTCTAATATCTCTTGGAGTAATAACAGGTACATCAATTCTAGGCTTCCAAATGTACAACCATCCTATAAAGTAAGTTTTCTCTTTAAGTATATGACAAACACAGCTGATGGAATCTCGGTTTTCTTAAGTCATGTGGTTGATAGGCTATTTTCATCAGCCAATAGCCAGATGCAATCCCCTGATTACTTTTATAAAGCTTATATGTATGCAGGAACTCATCTTATAAAAGATCCAGGCCTTCGAGTGCAAATTGAAAGCTATACAAAATTCTGTTTTAACGAGGTCATTCATAAAATAGCCTCTGCCGACAACTCAGATGTTATTAGTGCCTTTTTTTCAAAAGATGGTGTTATTGATAGAGAGTTTCGAGAAATTCCTCTTGAATCAAAAGATGGAGATATAAAAAACTGTTTTGAATTAAAAGAAGATGTAAGAGAGAGGCTTAGAGATTATTCCTTAGAGAAGATCAGTAAAATGGGAGATACCTATCCTCAGTTTATGACTGATAAAAGAATCAATTTTAGAAGTTATCAACATTATTTTATGGCAAAAAGTCTTACGAATTATTATTTAGAAAATTTTGAAAATCTACTTGGAGTCAACAAACAAGCTGTACCTAATGGGACTTTTTCAAAGATTCAACTCTATTTTAGCAAGATCAAGTCATTTGATGGAATTTTGCACCTTCTTGATCAAGGCAGTCTTGTTGGATCAGCATTAACTGCTGAAAGAGCAAGAGAGTTTTCTGAATACCTTCAAAGGGCACCCCATATAAAGGGAATTGCAAGAATGATTCTCATTATCATTTTTCCACTATTAATTTTTTTTGTTATCGCTGGGAAATGGAAAGTTCTTTGGTTTTGGTTCACTCTTTATTTTAGTATTTCTCTATGGCAACCGATTTGGGATTTCTTTTATCATCTCACCACTCACATGGCCTTATCAAAAGACCTTATGATGTCATTTGGCTCTCTCAATGATGGTGTATCTCTTTTAGGAGCGGAACTTATAAGTGAAAAGCTTTATCAATATTATGCACTTTATACTTGGCTTCAAATTATTGTAGGGCCTCTTCCTACTCTTCTTATTGGTTACGTAGGACTTAATTCAATGATCAGAGATCATCGTGAAGAGAGCTCCCCTGAAATCATAAACGATACAAAGAACCTAATAATTTAGGTTCTATAAATCCCAATACATATTCAAGTTATTATCTAAAGGAAAAGATTATGAAAAATAAATCTCAAGATAAAGTAACAGCTTTATACGCCAGGACGTCCACATCAATGCAAACTTCAGGTCTCGATGCACAGGTAAGAGCATTAAGAAGATATTGCTCTCAAAAAGATATTATCGACTATGTTATTTATGAAGACGATGGTATATCTGGAGCGAAAGCTTCTCGTCCAGCATTAGATAGAATGATGAAAGATGTTGAAGAAGGAAAGGTTAAAAAAGTTGTAGTCTATTCATTTTCAAGGTATGCTAGATCCACGACACATCTTCTAAAGGCATTAGAAACTTTTAAGTCCTTAGACGTTGCATTTGTATCTATCACTGAAAACATTGATACAAATACTCCACTAGGTGTCGCTGTATTTAGTATTATATCTGCGATTAGCCAGCTCGAAAGAGATCTTATAAAAGAAAGAGTCGTGAACGGTTTGAAGGCGGCCAAGGAACGTGGCGTCCGCATCGGTCGAAAGAAGACTCGCCCATCCGCTTTAATTAGACGACTTCGATCTAAAGGATTAACTTACAGAAGGATAGCTGAACTTGCAAACTGTAGCCAAGGCAGTGTTTCATTAGAAATAAAGGAATGGGAAGAAGAAAAATCTAAAGGTATTGAAAGAAATCTTGATGATGAAATATCTAAAGAACTTTTACCAAAGCCGGAAAAACAAAAAGAAATTCCAGAGCTTCCTCCTTTGCCAGTTCAGGTTGTAAAATTCTAATTTTTTTGTCCTATATACACGGTTTTTATAACACAAGAAATCTAACAATGAAAAAAGCCAGTGGATAACCACTGGCCATATTCTATTTTTAATTTCTTAAACTTTATGTGTCTGCTAGGCTCAAATACCTAGTGACAAATGACCAAGTTTCAGACGCCAGCTAGTAATTAAACTAGCTGGTGAGCCTTGGAATAGAGCCGAAGTGCCTTGGGTCTTTATTTAAAAAGAAGAGTGGCCTAAAAACTTATTTATAGACTTCTTTCACTCGCATTACTCCCAAGTCTCAATCAACAAAAACCAGACGCAACGAAACCCAATGTTCGTATTCGTGTTCGTAGGCGAATTGTTCAAGTTGAGCGTGAACGCCCCCGCATTCGTATTGTTGTTCCAATTACCGCCGCGAAGCGCCGCGCCGCCAGATAAAAAAGGGCAATCGACTCTACACCATTAATTGTCTCCAAGCTTTATAAGATTGAAGAACAATTGCAATATCTGAATGTGGTATATTATTTTTATCATAGCGTTTAATCTTTTTCTCTAGCTTTCTTTCATTTCTTCTTAATGTTCTATACCCATTAGCATCAAGAACAAAACCTAAAAATGGTATGGGATCATTTGCTAATATTACTTTTTTATTCTTTGGAATATTTAATTTCAGCTCATCTTTAGCATACTCCACCAATTTATTGGCCACAGAAAATGCCTCTTTTTTAGTCTTTGCTAAAATGACTGAGTCATCCATATATCTGATGTAAAAATTGTCATTTGAAACCTCGTCATTGTGAAAATCAATATTTAAAAGCTTGCAAGCTAATTTATCAAAAGAACTTAAATAAAAATTTGCAAATAACTGGGAGGTCAGGTTACCGATTGGAATACCTCTTCCTAAATCTTTAAATCTATCATGAGAACCTATTAGTCCTTTAATAAGTTCATCAATACTATTATCAGGAAGATACCTTATAAACATTTGATAAAGAACCTCATGGTTAATTGATTCAAAGTACTTTTGAACATCAAGTTTGATGCAATATCTATTTTCTCCCATAGCTTCTAATTGCTTAAGGAGCCTAATAGCTGCATTTCTATTTCCCATGCCTACTCGACAGGCATATGATCTTGCTCCTAAGTGTGGATCAATTAGAGCTTCTACCACTCTGTGAATCGCTGTGTGAACAACTCTATCTTTGAAAGGGGCGGCCATTATTAATCTTTTCTTGGGATCATAAACATAAAAATCCCGATACTTTGACCATTTATAATTATTAGTTTCATTTAGTTCTTCTTCGATTGACTTTAACTTTTCACCGTAGGAGAAAATAAAGTTTTTGTAGCCTAAACTCCTTCTTTTACCTCTAGCACAGTCTCTAAATGCTCCGTAGAGGTTTTCAAAAGAGGATATTTTATCAATGAGTTTTTCGTTCAAATTTAATAAATCCACCGATTTCTTTTCCTATTTCTTTGGTTAGTCCTGAAAGTTCACTAAAACCAGCAATATTAATTGCTCTCAGGTCTCTTGAAAGTTGAATTAAGGTCCTTATTTCATCAATTGATTCAGAAGCACTGATTAAATGATTCATTCTATTTTCCTTTTTAGCGACCTCAGCTTTTCTAAGACTTAACATACAATTAATTGAAGCTTCTTCAATTTTTCTTCCCAGTGTTGGGCGAAGTGCCCTTGGAAAGCTCTTTGTCCTGTTAAATATCTGTATCGTTGCTTGATAGCTATCAGCATATACCTTAGTCTTTTTCAATTTTCTTCTCCAGTTTTCTAATAAGAGCTGAGTAGGCTGGAATCAAATCTTCCTCTATTCTTTTTATGAATTCGGGTGTCGCTTCTTCATGAAAATGCCAAATGGTAACCAGACCACCCAGAGCGGCCCTTGCATTATCATAATAATTCTTTTTAATTGTTAAATTAAAGCTATAAAACCCAGCTCCTAGATATTTTAAGGCATCTATTTTACTTGAGCTAATCTCACGAAGTAGGTCTTTATTTTTAATCAACTCATTGTCATTAGAAATTAATGGCCTAAGAATTTCCACAGAGAGTTGATAAGCTCGTAATGTTTCAATTTTCTGATACTTTTTCTTGCTTGAAGTTTGAGAAGCGGGTTCAATTATAGCTGACTGCTGACTGCTGACTGCTGACTAAAAGAGTATCGCAATTTAAAACTGTCAACGCTAGCTCTTTTTAAAAACCAAGCTTTACCAACTTTTACACCTTCAATTTCTTTGGATTTAACATAGTTTATTACTGATCTTGGTGTTACCCCAAGTAATTCTGATACTTCAAGAACGCTCATGTCGTCATTTTTTTTACTCATCGGTAATATTCTGAATGTAATTTTTTGATATGGCAAATTATTCGCAAAATAGCTTTCCGAATCTAAGCCAATTTCCGGAAACTGATTTCCGTATTTTCCGAAAGATTCGGAAAAATTAAGCTAGCTTTCCGGAAATTTCCGAAAAGATACTCCTATTTCCGGAAACAAGCACATTTTGAATATAAAAAAATTTTCGACTGCCCTAACGGGCAGTTAAGATTTCCAAGGGCTAAGAGCCAAGAATCCAATCGCTACCGATCGCCCTAAATCGGGCGATAGACGCAACGAAACCCAAAGTTCGCAGCCGTGCCCGTAGGCGAATTGATCAAGACGAGCGTGAACGCCCCCGCAAACGTAAAGTCGTTCCACATACCGCCGCGAAGCGCCGCGCCGCCAGACCCACCAGACCATATACCAAAGCTATTATTTGTTGAATTGTAGGTATCATTACTTGGCTTGTAATCATCTGTGGTTAAAGAACCTGTAGGATTAACAGAAAGCTCTTGAATTGCGAAGGGTTCATCAGTTGGACCTATGGTAAACCCAGCACTGTCCCCATCCCAATCTGTCCATTCCCAAACATTCCCAGCGAAATCCCAAATCTCAGAACCATTTGAAAGTGTGTGAGTTCTTTTTTGCTCCCAACCTGAACCCGGGGCTTCACCAAAGTTATTTCCCGTTCCATCATAGGGATCAAGAGTATTCGTTACTGAAAGTGCATTTGAAGGATTATTATCACTATGTCCCCTTGGAATATGTCCAGAGCCAACACTTCCCCCGGACCAATTAGGTGCATGATTTTCAATATCTCGTGCAATCGTCATCCATTCTGGATTAGAGATAAGAGTAAATGTTCCGCCAAATCCACCTTCAGTCATAGACTCACATTCACTTTGAGCATTATTAGCATTAATGCTAACCCAAGGGTTTCCACTTGCTTGGGAAATTGGTGTTCCTGCATTATTTTTAGCTTCATACTTCATAACACAAAAATCTGTTGTTCCCAGAACTCCATCTCCATCCACTGCTACAAAGCCAGTTGGACATGAAAGAACTGCTGCATCTATGGTAAAACTTGCTGTACTTGTATTGGAGTTTACTCCATTTGCCGTTACTGTAAAATCAAAACTTGCTGCTCCGTTATAATTTAAAGTTCCAGTGACTCCAACCGTACACACTCCAGCTCCATCACAGACGCAAGCTTGGGTTTCTGTGATATTATTTAAACTTAAAAGGCTACAGTTTGTTGCTAGATCCGAGTCTGCATCAGTGTAGTTTAAAGTAATAATTGATTGGGTATTTTCTGTTCCGTTTGCCGGTGTGAAGTTTGCTGTAACGGGTGCATTATCAGTACTTGCTAAAACATTTAGGGTAATTCTTTTTTGGATACCGTTATCTTCTATTTGAATATATCCAACTCCTATATTTGTTCCCGTAAACTCTGCTTTGGTTCCTGCAAGCATCACTGTCATGTTTCCAATATTATTTATAAGGCTCCATTTTACTGGAATATTAGAATAACTACTTCCGCTTGAAACCATTGAATACAGATCAACTGTTTCTCCTAAGTTTAGGTCGATAGATTCAATTAGTTGAACATTTACAGGGTCATTTTTTGATAGATATAGAGAGTTTTTAGTTTGTGATTTTAGGGTGACATCTACCCTTGAATTGCAGGAGATTAGTATTAGTCCCGTTAGCATATAAGTAATGTATGATTTAAGTTTCTTTATCATAGACATATCCTAATATATATATCGGTCACAAGTTTAAAAACATGACAAAATCTTTTGAAATTAGGTGGTTAGGTCTAGTCTGGCTTTAATAGGCTTGTGTCCACTTTTGTTCATAATGCGGGGTTTTGACGAAAAAAATTGGCGGTATTATCTACACGGTATTACGTATATCAGGGTTGGCATGCTTTTGCCTGAGCTTTTGAAAACTAATATTTCTCGTGTCCAGTATGGACATCATTTCTATATGTTTAAATGATAAATCAATATTACCTTTCACTATAAAAATTCTTCACGCTTTAGTAGCTTTTACAGACACCACTTTTCCGCGCATCTAAGTCACTAATTTATAAGGAGCTTTTCACTCAAAAAGTGGGATCTATATCAAAAAAGGTTGTTGATCAAATATGATCACTATTTTCAAGATATTCTTGCTTCATTCTTTTAATAGTTTCTTCTGCCATCATTGTTGGTAAATATTCATCAATATCTTCAAATTTAATTAAGTTATTATCCACCATGTAAAATGGAAGTATATTCGGCATCAGAATCTCATCAGGAATTTCAGGAATAAGGTTTTTAATAAAGCAGGCATTACAAAACCATTCCTCTTGTTCTTCTTCGTCTAGAAAGAAACCTGTAGCAAGCTCGAGAAGGTACTCGTTTTCTTCCATTTGACTCAAGAGCTGCTTAATCATTGACCTTTCTTCTTTTACCTTTTTTTGGCTCATCACTTTCCCCTACAATATATTTAAATATTTATTTATTACCAAGGATGGACAATGAGATTACCAAAATTTCTTTTAAAAGCAATTAACGGATTTTATTTAAAAAGAATGGATGAGTGGCTTGATAAGGGTTATATAGATCTTTTCGTTGAACATCACTACGCAGATAAGCAATCCTGCTGTCATAGGTGTAAGTCCCCACTATCGAGAATAACAGGGTATTATCGCCAAAAGATCCAAACCATGCCTGTTTTTCAATATAAGACCTTTATTCAC
>CAYFHZ010000021.1:0-15362 GCA_964342535.1 uncultured Bacteriovoracaceae bacterium
AAAAGCTTGCTGTGATAATCCAAGGCCCGTTCCAACAGCATTATCTTGCATTTCACTATCAACTTGCTTAAAAGCTTTAAAGATTTCGTCTTGTTTTGCCTCAGGGATACCAATACCAGTATCAGTTACGATAAACTTCACCAAGTCTTTTCCTTGCCTCAATCCAACTTTTTTAACCTCGAGTTTTACATGTCCCTGTTTTGTGAACTTTAAAGCATTTGAGAAAAGATTCATTAAAATATGCCTTATTTTCTTTTTATCTGCTCTTACAAACTCGGATAAAGTCTTATCATATGAAAATTTCAATTTGATTTTTCGAGCACTTTGAAACTGATAAGACATTATATTCATAATATCTTCACAGGATTTTATTAAGCTAAAATACTCATAGTAAATCTCTTGCTCTTCGCTATCAAACTTTGTGAAATCAAGAAATTCATTAACTGTATCTAGAAGGTTCTCTGAGTTTATTTCAATTTTCTGCAATAACTCAGATTGAAAATCGGTTATAGTCTCTTTTTTAAGAACATCAATCATTCCGAGCATACCAAATAGCGGGGTTCGTAACTCATGTGTTACATGAGCAACAATTTTCATTCTATTTTGTAAAAAAGCCTCCATCTGTGCTCTTGATAAACGAAGCTCTTCTTTTCTCTTGTAAGAGTCCACAAAGAAATGAACTTTCCTACTTAAAACACTAAGGTTTACAGGTTTTTGAATAAAGTCAATCGCCCCAGCTTTGTAGGACTTTATAATCAGTTCTTGATCCGTTTCCATTCCGGTCATAAAAAAAACAGGAGTATTTCTATTAAACTCAGTGTTTTTTATTCTTACTAAGGTTTCATAACCATTTAATTCTGGCATTAAAATATCAAGAAGGATTAAAGCGTAAGAGCTTTTTTCACAAAGCTCAATTCCTGCCCACCCTCTATTAACAGCTGTAATATCGCAATCAAGATTACTCAATACTTTCTTAAGTACAAGACAGTTCGAAGGCTCATCATCGATAATAAGAACTTTCGGAGTGAT
The DNA here is from genome assembly GCA_964342535.1 of uncultured Bacteriovoracaceae bacterium. Lineage (GTDB taxonomy): Bacteria > Bdellovibrionota > Bacteriovoracia > Bacteriovoracales > Bacteriovoracaceae. The sequence goes on from CAYFHZ010000021.1 coordinate 1,030, forward strand.
CTCATCAGTGCCTTCATTCATATCTGATCCTTAATTTGATCAAATAACCACTTACGAAGAGAAAGATATTCCTCCTGAGAATAGTTACGATGAACTTTTATTTTGTAATATGAGTCATCACATTGATGGGTTTCAATAACTTTGACGAGTAAAGAGTTATTATTAAATATTTCTTTTAAAATTTCACCGGTAAGTTTTATATTCTGATTTTTTCCAAATAAAGTATCAGATGTCAATTCCAGATAATCCATTCCAACATGCTTTAATTCGAAAAAGACTTTTACCAATGTATCGTGATCAATCGGATCAATATTAACAGACTCGGCAACAAGGTTCATAAAGTTTTTATTTTCAGGAAATAATTGTCCTAACTTTAAGCATAATAACTGATCATCTAAGGGTTTTGGTAAAAAATCATTCGCTCCAGCAATAAGTGCTTTTTTAACATCTTCTTCACCGCTTCGACGGCTCATGGCCCAAATGGTTAGATCCTTTCCTATAACATTTCTTATGGCCTTGATCAGTTGAAAACCTTCGCCACCATTTTTATTTAGATTAAGATCCAGAATACATAAATCAGGTTTCTTCTCTTTAAAGCTTTTTGTGAACTCTGCAGCTGTTTCATGCGTCTTTAATGAAATATTGTATGGTTTTAAGGCCATTTTTAATAGTTGATTAAAATCAGTATCATCATCAATTGTATATATAAGAAGACTACTCATGATCACCTCTATGGCCACCTATATACTTCTTGATATTTCTATAAGCATCATATGAAAGACCATGTAACCTAAATTGAGTAAGGTAATGATTTTCTGATTTGTAAGTACTTTCCTCTTGGGTATGAAAACAATCCTCTCCAACATTCAATGACTTCATAAGTTTTGAGTTAACAATTGCTTTCGCATTTTTAAAAAATTTTATAGGCCCATCAATAGTAAAATCTAACTCTGAAATTGTTTTTATATCGACACTTACTTCAGAGCTTAATGCCTCATCAGTTACCATACATGTTGGCAACGTAACATCTAAAGATAATTTTTTGAATAATTGCAATAAGGAGTGAGTACTACTCTCATTCTCTAAAAGACTTATTTCATTTTTCTTTGCGTATTGCTCAATACTATAACTTAACTTCGGGACTTGAATAATTAATTTTGATCTTCTTAATCTTGAGAGTGAGCGCTTTATTGCTAAAAATTTATCTGCCGTAGTATCTAATTTATTAAATTTTAACAAGATGATGTCTGGACTTAAACTCACAATTTCATCCGAGAGAATTTCTTTCTCAGAAGAAATAAAAAGACAAATAAACCCTCCCTCTTTAAGAGTAGCTTCATAAACTTGAATTTTTTCAAGATCTTTCTCTTGAATGACGACTACTTTTGGGCATTTAATCATAAAATTATCTTACTTTACAAAATATTAAACATGTTAAATTTTATACTAACAAGCTGGTATTAAACAAGTTAATTACCTTTAAACATTTCTTAAAACAAAGTGACTAACCCTTAATAGAGCCTCAATATTATGGCAAATACTAGACTTTTTTTATTTTGTTTATAAAAACATGACTTTTTGTTTAATTCACATTCTAATAAGTTAATACAATAATTGATCTTCATTTTTTTTAAGGTGGTAGATTAGGATTAAATGGTAAGATATAGCATGGACAAGAGATACAAAATTTACCTTTTAGATGATTGCGAAAGTACAACATTCCTTATAAAAAAATGGCTCGAAAATCAATTTGATGTTGAATTCTTTCATAAGCCACAAGATTTTATTGAAAAATTTCAAAGTCATAAGCCGGACTTATGTATCCTTGACGTACAATTAAATGCAAATAGAAATGGCTTAGACGTTTTAAAAGAAATTAACTTAAGTCAAAAAGTCGACCTTCCTTTTATTTTTATTAGTCAAGAACTACAAGAATTTAGAAAGGCCAACGCCTACCAACTCGGAGCAGTCGACTATATTAAAAAACCACTTGATAAAGATGAACTGGCCCATAAGATCTCTAATATCCTAAAACTTCTGAATCCTGTTGTTGAAACGAAAGAAGAAAAAATAACAATCGATGAGAATAATCTGCTCATTAATTTGAATATAGAAGGAGAGATCCAAAGAATTAAGCTAACTCCAAAAGAGTTTATCATTTTTAATCAACTAGCGAAAAACAAAGACTCTATAGTTACAAGAGAACAAATATTATCTCGACTTGAAGATACTTTAAATGAAAAATTTGTCGTTGATAGAGTGATTGATGTTCACGTGTGTAATATAAAAAAGAAATTAGGACCTTACAAAGATGTCATCAATAGTGTCTACGGTGTAGGTTACAAATACGATACATCAAAGGCTGCATAAATTACCATTCTATTGGTTTTTTATCCCTTAAAAAATCTCCTTGTGGAGAAGGTTCACAATCAACTAACCATAAAATAGTTTCTACACCTTCACTAATACTTAGGTTTGCTTGTGGCCCTCCCATATCCGTTCTCACCCATCCGGGACAAACAGAGTTAATATAAATTCCAAACTCCCCTAGCTCACTAGCAAGCATTTTTGTTAAGGCATTCAGACTTACTTTACTCATTCTATATCCAGGAAAGTATCCTTGCATTCCCTTAAGCTGGGCCATGCCGGACGATACATTAATTATTCTTCCTGCTTTTCGCTCTTTCATTTCTGGAGCAAAAACCTGTACAAGATTAAGAGCTCCCATTGTGTTCGTTTCTATCGTTTTTAAAACGATGATAGGATCAACCTCCAAAACACTTGATCTACTTTTGTCTAATGGTCCATCTGATTCCAAAAAAACACCTGCATTATTAATAAGAATATCAATGGTAATTTCTCTTTTTTTAAGATCATTAGCAAGATCTTTAATTTGATTAATCTTGGTTACATCTAATTTTACAATTTCGACATCAAGATTTTGACTTAGCAAGTCTTGAGCTGCCTTTGTTCCCTTATCTATATCTCTACAGCCAAGAAAGACTTTGTATCCCTTTTTTGCCAATTGCTTTGCAGCCTCAAAACCTAAGCCTCTATTGGCCCCACTTATTAAAATATTTTTTCTCATTTGTACCCTTTGAAAACTATATTAAACTTTGGATATATCTTTGGCCAGAACCTGAGCTGTATCATCAAATGCTCTAATATTATCCCGAATACGCTTATATACAGTATACAAGAAAGTATTTTTTAGGTATTTTTTTTTATACTATTTATTTCAACGAGGGAGCTACTGTATGAGCACTTTTTATGACAAATTAGGTTTGGAAGGGACAACTCTTCATATTAATAATCCAAGAAGTTTTTATATCCAAGAAACAATTCGTTTAGGTTATGGATCTCTTTCTAAAGATGGTGCCCTCCTTGTGGATACAGGTAAACATACTGGTCGTTCTGCTAATGATCGGTACATCGTAAAATCTGAATCTACAACTGAAAAGATTTGGTGGGACAATAATTTAAACCCAATGTCTCCTGAAACATTTAAAAAACTTATAGATAAGGCCATTGAAAAATTAGCTCTAAAAAGCGAACTTTATATTACTGAAAAAGTTGTTGGGGCCCATGAAAAGTATAATATTGGTGCTCGAACCATTTCAACTCACCCACAGTATGCTGTTTTCACAGGCCACTTATTTAGAGGTACTAATCGCGAGATGAATGACTCCGATTTTACAATTCTTCACTTACCTGAATGGAATCTTGAACCTTCCGACTATCAAACTAAAACTGAAACTTGTGTTGTCACTTGTTTTGATACTAAAACAACAATTATATGTGGTACTCGTTACGCCGGAGAAATCAAAAAATCGATGTTCTCTGTCATGAACTATATGTTGCCAGACAGTGGTCTACTCCCAATGCATGCAGGAGCTTCTCGACTAGAGGATTATTCAACTTCAGTCTTTTTTGGGCTATCTGGTACTGGTAAAACGACTCTTAGTACAGATGAGGGTACTTATATTATAGGTGATGATGAGCATGGACTTAGTGATGAAGGAATTTTTAACTTCGAAGGTGGTTGTTACGCTAAGACATATGAGTTATCACAAAAAAATGAACCAGAAATCTGGAAAGCTACAAATCGATTTGGTTCTATGATTGAAAATGTAACGTTTAATAAAGAAACTGGTGATATTGACTTTAATGACAAATCAAAAACAGAAAATGGTCGATCTGCTTACCCTCTTGAGTTTATAGAGGAGTTAGAACTTAGTTCACAAGGTAAAATTCCTTCAAATATTTTCTTTCTAACCGCCGATGCGTTTGGTGTACTTCCACCAGTTAGTAAACTCACTAAAGAACAGGCCATGTTTTACTTTGTTCTAGGATATACTGCAAAGCTTGCAGGTACTGAAGTTGGAGTTAAAGAGCCACAAGCTACATTTTCACCTTGCTTTGGTGCTCCTTTCATGTTGAGGCACCCAAGTGTTTACGCCAAATTGTTAGGAGAATACCTAGATAAACACGAAATTAATGTATGGCTTGTAAACACTGGTTGGACTGGTGGTGCATATGGTACAGGTAAAAGATTTCCATTACCAATAACAAGAACAATTATTCGCTCAATCCAAGCTGAAAAACTAACGAACACTCCAGTTGAAGCAGACCCTATTTTTGGTCTTCAAATACCTGCAAAAATAGATGGAATTGAGACTAATATGCTTCAACCTCAACAAACATGGAGGGATGACAAAGCTTACACTCAAAAAGCTCAGGAACTAGCAGTTTCTTTCCATAAACAAATGAAAAATTTTGGAGACTTTTATCAAGACAATATAAAAGGTGCTCCAACATATAACGCTTAATGTTTTTTCTAAAAAAATACAGGACCCAGTTATTGGGTCCCATTTTAACTTTTATTATCTATTTACTATCAAGTGATCTTTTACCCAATCAAAGAATCTTCTTAAGTATTTTTTCTTTTGTAATATATCAATGGATATTCAGTTCTATTCCACTGTATATTACTGGCTTACTTGGAATTGCAAGTTGTATTATTCTAAACCTAGCAAGTGCCAAAGTCCTTTTTGCGAGTTTTGGAAGTCCCATTATTTTTTTATTTTTAGGTGGCTTTTTATTAGCTAAAGCATTTAATAATGTTGGATTAGACAAAAGAATTTCACTTTTCTTACTTACTCGTAATTGGGTAAATGGCTCCTTAACTAAATTACTATTTTTGTTAATGAGCTTAACTGCTGTTTTTAGTATGTGGATTTCAAACACTGCCACAACGGCAATGATGCTGCCACTAACCTTAGGAACTTTAAAAAGTCTAAAGATAGAAGATAAAAAAGCAATTGGTCTTATACTTATTTGTATTGCTTATTCGGCAAGTATAGGAGGTGTGGCAACCCCTATTGGATCGACTCCAAATATTGTCGCAATTGGAATGCTTGATGAATTTCTAAATATCAAGGTTAATTTTTTGGGTTGGATGAAACTTGGTCTACCTGCGTCCATACTCTTTTTTAGTATTCTATTCATTACTGCCAAGTTTAAGTTAAAGAATATTAAGCAAGATATAAATAATGAACATCTTTGTAATGAATATAAAAAACTTCCTACACCTTCCATTTTCGAATTATATACTTTCTTATGCTTTCTTTTAGCGGTTATTCTTTGGCTTGTTCCAAGTATTTTAAAGTTATTTAATTATACAATACCTCTTGGACTCAATACAGGTGCTGTTGCCATTTTTTGTGCAACTCTTCTATTTGTTTTTCCACTGAGAACAGGCAGAAAAGTACTAATAAATAATGACCTTAAGGATATCGATTGGGGCTCACTTCTCTTATTTGGAAGCGGACTTGCCTTAGGAAAAATCTTATTTGATTTAAAGCTTGCTAATATGGCCGGAGCATTTTTAATTCAGTCAGTTCAAGGGTTTCATTTATGGTTTGTCATTTTTATATTAATATTATTTGTACTGATGAGCACTGAGCTTTCTTCAAATACTGCATCTGCTAATATTATTATTCCAATTGTATTGGCCATGGCCAATGAACTTGGACTAGATCCAACGTATTTAGCATTAGGAATAGGTATCACTTGCTCACTCGCTTTTATGCTTCCTGTGGCAACTCCTCCAAATGCAATAGTGTATGGCAGCCAAATGGTAGAAAAAGTACAAATGGCAAAAACTGGTTTTATACTACACTGCATTTTTTCTCTTGTTATTTCAACAGGTATCTATTTACTTATTTCTTAGTAAAAACAGTTTATACATTTAATCTAATGTTATAACTAAGTCTTGTTGTGAGAATCGAACTTTTTGCTTTTCAGCATAAATATCATCGTCTGCTCTATATCCGACTGGACATACTAGTACAGAAGATAGGCCATATTTTTCAAGCTCCAAAATTTCATCATATTTTTTAGCCTGAAACCCCTCCATAGGACAACTATCTATCTTCATTGCTGCACATACTGTAAGTAGATTTCCAAGAGCGATATAGATTTGTTTTTTTGCCCAAGTATCAACTTGATCTTTTGGTTTACTGACTACATTCATAAGCATTGATTTGAATTTTTCTAAACTCTCTAAATCTTGATTACGAGTATTTGCCATATCTGCTAAGAATCTATCAATAAATGCTTCATCGTATTCCTTTAATTGACAAAGAATAATGAGATGACTTGCCTCTTGGACTTGTTTTTGATGATAACTGAGGGAAACAAGTTTTTCACGAATTTCATTATTTTCTATAACTACAAATTTCCAAGGTTGCAAACCATACGAGGAAGCAGTAAGCCTTAATCCCTCTAATAAATCACTTAAGTCAGATGATGAAATCTTTTTATTTGGATTAAATTTTTTACAAGCATAACGCCAATTAAGGTCTTTAATAATTTGATTCATATTTGGGCCCTCTATAAAATTAAATTTTTAAACTCTTCGTTGGTAACCAGCTTTTCAACAAGTTCATTCATACAACTTGCAAATGTTGGAGCTAACCTTTCTGTTCCATCACTCAAATCACCTGCAGAAAGATATTCAGTCCAAAAAGTTCCTGACCATTTCTCAGTACCGACCGATAAATGATATGTTATTTTCCCTCGGCAAAAAGCCTTCTCTGGATTATGTTTTTCAATTCTTTCTTCAACAAGTAATTCGTCAATATCGATTTCTAGCTCCTTACTAGACTCTGATGAAACTTGAATATTTCTGATAGCGAAAGCATCTTTAAAATAACTTTGTAAATAAAGAGAGACTTTCTCTTGTAGAAATACAGGAGTTGGAGTGTATTGAACACCAGAGTAACCTGTACCAATTGATTCATTTACTCGCTTATCATTAACGGCAACGAGGTTAATAAGAACCTTAGTGTTACTCATTGTAGTCACTTGAGACATATCTTTGTAAGGCCTTAATTGAGAATTATCTAATACTAATTGGCCTGAAGCGCAGCTTAGTAAATTAAAAAAAACTCCAAGTAAAAGTACTTTATTCTTCATTTGAGCTCTCCCATTTTTTAAACTCATTTAACTCAATTTGTATTTTATTTAATACCCATCCAATAACCGCCAGATCATCTACGTAACCTAATCCTAATAAGAAATCTGGTATGAAGTCTGTTGGTGTTACAAAGTATACAAGTGCCAAAATACTATAGACAATAGTTTGCCTACTCACTTTTGTATATCTTCTCGCCATCCACAATTTTGTCATTCTCAATAGAGTTTTCAAGTCTTCAAAGTAATGCCCAAGTATGTCTTTAGCATTCTGTTTCGTTAGTTTTTCTTTAACCGATTCAAGCTTAAACCTAAGGCCTTGAGGGTTATCTATAAGATCTTCAGCAACAACAAGAAACTTTTTCTTTACGTACTGCAGTAACACTGAATTCATAATCACTTCCTTAAAAGTATTGATACTAACAAAGAGTAAAGAGAACGTTAACTATAAATAAACTAATAATTTCAGCAATTTAAATAATAATATGTATTTTTTACAAAAAGACTAGAAAAACTGAGTAATACTTAGTATTATAACCGCACTTTGTACTTAAAAAAAGTTAAAGTATTCTCTCTCTTGTGTATTTGATGCCGGAAAACTCTCTCTCTTTCCGGCATCTTTTTTTATCGTTTTATTCAATCTAAAATTTTCAATGAACTTTATCACTGTAGTGAAATTTGCCAATGGGTACGACTCATGAATAGAATAGTTCTGTTTTATATTCGGAGGATTCATGAGTTATCAAAAACAAAACCCACCAGAGGTTCAAAAAGTTTTAGATCTAATTTCTAAACTAAAATATCCAGTTATTATTATTTTTATTTTATTTATCGGTGTGACTGGAAGTTTTTATACAGTAGAACCAGATGAGGAAGCAGTTGTAATCCGCCTTGGAAAGCACTTAGGAAACACTCAACCAGGTTTTCATTTCAAAGCCCCATTTGGGATCGATGAAGTCATTAAGGTAAAAACAAAAATTGTACATCAAGCGGAATTCGGTTTTCGTACTTTAAATACAAACTCGAAAAGAACAACTTATTCATCACAAAATTATGATAATGAATCATTGATGTTAACAGGTGATTTAAATGTTGCTGAAGTTCAATGGGTAGTACAGTATCAAATTTCAGATCCATTTAAATTCTTATTCAAGGCAAGTGATCCTGTTACAAATATAAGAGATGTGGCTGAGTCAATCATGAGAAGAGTTGTTGGAGACAAGCTTGTAACAGAGGTTCTTACCACTGGAAGAATCGAAATTGCTACCAATGCAAGATCTCTCATGCAAGATGTGTTAAATAAGTATGACCTAGGAATTAAAATTACATCCATAAAACTACAAGACGTTAACCCACCTAAAGTTGTGCAAGCTTCATTTAATGAAGTAAATGCTGCCAAACAAGAACAAGAGAAAATGCTCAATCAAGCAGAAGAAGCTTATAATAGAATCATACCTGAAGCACGAGGTAAGGCCGATAAACTCATACAAGAAGCTGAAGGTATGGCCAATGAAAAAATCAATCGTGCCCATGGTGATGCCGAAAGATTCACTGCTTTTGCTAATGAATACAGAAAAGCACCGGCCATAACAAAAAAACGAATCTATCTTGAAACCATGCAAGAAATTTTTAAACGTATGGATGATGTGACAATTGTAGATTCAAAAGTAAAAGGTTTATTACCTATTTATCAAAAGGGAGCAACAAGTGGGAACTAAAAGTGCCGTTTCAATTTTTGCGTTTATTATTGCAATAGTTCTAGTAAATAGTAGTTATTTTATCATTCATGAAGGCCAGCAAGGAATCGTTACTCAATTTGGAAAACCAGTTGGTGATCCCATTACTTCTGCAGGAGTACATTTTAAAACTCCCTTTATTCAAGATGTCAGATTTGTAGATAAAAGAATTCTTTCTTGGGATGGTTTTCCAAATCAAATTCCAACTAAAGATAAAAAGTATATTAAAGTCGATACCACGGCGAGATGGAAAGTTGTTGATGCATTAAAATTTATCCAAACTGTTCAAAATGAAAGAGGGGCAAAAGCGAGACTTGATACTATTTTGGATGGTTATACTAGAGATATCATTTCTGGTCACAATCTAGTAGAAGCAGTTAGAGATTCTAATGATATTCTCAAGACCATTCAAGATAAAAAAACTGCCCTTCAAATCAGAAAAGATAGAGGGGAATCTATTTTAGAGGAAGAAATAGGCAGTGAAATCGAAGCAATCAAAGTTGGTCGTGAAGCTCTTAGCCAAATGATAGTAAAACAAGCAGATAAAGAGCTTATTACTTTAGGAATTAAACTTATTGATGTTCAACTCAGACGTATTTCTTATGAACAATCCGTAGAGAAAAAAGTGTATGAAAGAATGATTTCTGAAAGACAAAGAATTGCACAAAAAATTAGATCTATCGGTAAGGGTGAAAAAGCCAAAATTGAGGGACGTATTACTAAAGACTTAAAAGAAATAGAGTCCCTTGCCTACAGAGAGGCAGAAGTAATAAAAGGTAAAGCTGAGGCAAAAGCGGCAAAAATTTATGCAGATTCATTAAATAGAGATCCTAAATTTTATGAATTTATTAGAACAATGGAAGCCTATAAAAACTCCATAAAAAGTGACTCAAAGCTCATTCTTTCTTCTGATTCCGACTTTTTAAAATTTTTACAATAAACAGGTGGTGAAATTTCACCACCTTTCTTTACCTTTAGTTTGAAATCGTTTAAAAACACTCATGGCCACTACTAGAAGAGAAACTCGCGAAAAGCGTTGTCCTCAATGCAAAGTACATCACTTAAACTGCTTTTGTGATCAAATAAAACCTCTACACTTGAAAACAAGAGTGAGTCTTCTTGTTTTTAAAAAAGAAGTTTTTTTACCAAGTAATACTGCCAATTTAACTTTAATGTCATTAAGTAACTCTACTCAATTTGAGCGTGGGTATGAAGGAGTGTTACTTGGAGAGGACTTTATTGCAAACGAGGATTATCAACCGCTTTATCTTTTTCCAACGGATGATGCGATTGAACTGACAACAGAATATCTTTCAAATTTTGATAAACCTATTAACCTTATCGTACCTGATGGAACTTGGAGACAGGCCAAAAAAGTTCACAGAAGAGAGCAACTTCTAAAAGATGTTCCAAGGGTAAAAATTACTCCAAACAAAAGAAGTATCTACCCTCTTAGAAGACAAAAGTATGAATATGGTCTTTGTACTCATGAAGCGATTGCCTATGCACTCAAAATAATTAGTGGGCTTAATGAATTTGATACGTTGATGTGTCACCTTAAAATATTTATTGATGCTCATCTTAAGAACCGTCCAATCTTTGAAAAAGAAAAACCAAATCCCTACTTATAACTAAGATAATTTTTCCTGATAAAAATCAGCTCGCTTTTTTTATGATTTTCACGCATAATGTTTGATATATCAAACAGGTGGTAGCCATACCAAAAGAGAGGTCTAAATGATTATTTTCAATGCTTTAGAGATCCTAAAAAAACTTAGTGAGATTGAAAAAAATAAAAAGAAACAGAAAGAATAGTACCTGCTAACTCACAGCAAAAAGGTCTATTTTTTATCTCAATTTTGCTCTGTAAATATTTTTATATTTATTTGATGTTGCTTATTTACAGCATGGAAGATGTTTTTCATTTCTTCACTCATGTGCAAAAATAAAGAACTAGAAAGATGAGATCTAATACTTTTAAACTTTTCAAGTTCTTTTGAAGTAGGAATTCCATATTCAATTTGTTTCAATTGATTAGAAAAGCTACCTAAGTTTAATAACTCCATCATTTTATTGTTTAAGCTTTCATCCCTGGACACGATGTCTTCAATGAGAAGCTTTTTCATTTTTTTTAAAGTCAAAAATTGTGCTCGTTTTTCCAAAATAAGAAAATGCGACTTAAGTAGAATATCCTGTATTTTATGTTTAGTTACTAATTTTTCAAATAATTCTTTTCTATGCTGTGGACTCCACTGGCCGGTTACTTGTTCAAAATCTAAGTCTAAATCAAAAGTATTATTTATTTTAGTAATTGTATTTTTATACCAATTTAATTTAGAAGAAATTTTATATGTTCCATCATTATCTTGAATATTTTGAAAATCAAAATTGGTATTATTTAGTGTATTTCCTAACTCTTCAAAAAGTCCCTTAGGTGTAAAAGACTCTAGTCTCTTACCTGCTCTTAAGATAGATACAATTGAAAGAATATCTGCCATTTCTGTAGCACAGTTTTGATTTAAAAACTTATATGATCCCTCATATCCCCAGAAATCTTGAAAAATCTTTCCAACGACTAATTCCTTTTCATAGTAAGATAAATTTAACTCAAGACTTTTTAAGTCTCTTAATTCTCCTTCTATATATTCGCTTTTGATTTCTTCAAAGGTGTGAATATATATTCTTGATTTATAAGTGCCAATCAGGCCTTTCAAACTATTTATATTTTGATCGGTAACATCCCCTCTAAAACTAAAGAAAAGGTGATATGATGTATCTTCTAAACACTTTTCATTATTTTTTATACGAAATGGTGCACATACTACTATTCTTAGCATAGAATGTCCCCACCTACTCATAAAAGCTTCACCTTCATCTGCCAAAACATATTCAATCGAATAAATCTTTTCTGGTCGCAGAGTGCGTAAGTGCTCTCTATCTGAACTTAAAATATAAGGCAATTTTTTTTCATTGCATTTCTTATTAAGCCCTGTTTTATAATTAAAATACATATTTAATGCAGGCATTCGACAAGAAAACTCCTTATCATTAAAATAATAATCCAATGTCATTTTATAATGAGAAAGAAGAGCTTTAACACCTCTTCTTTCCAATTGTAATTCATTTTTATTTATGTATGTATTTCGACTTTTGAGAACTTTAACATTTTTTGAATATTGCCTATTTACTTTTTTTTCTTCCCAAGAAGTTAGAGTAAGATATAGAGCATCTAAATAATTTTTTTCATTGATCATTTTTTCCATGATTTGTTCAAAGTTTACTCCAACTCCAAAACTCATTTGAGCATAAAAGAAAAAAAGAAAAGTATGTACAGGCTTCATTCTATATCTCTCCCATAATTTTAATTGCCGCTTCTGAGCGAGACATCTCTTCCTGATCCTGAGAAAGATACATATCAACTAAAGATGAGGCTATTTCACCTTCATTCTCATTTCCGACAGCAACTGCGGCTAATTGCTCTAATGTTTCTTCTCTTACGATTTGAGTTGCTTGATTGTATCCAAAATAGGATTTTATTCCTTTTAGCACACCTTCAGTGCTCCCTATTAATGCATTTGAAGTACTCGCCCCTATACTAAAGGCAAATTCAATAAAGTCAGAAGATAGTTCAACTGGTGCAGACACCATACACTCTGTAAGTTCAGAAAAAAATTCGTCTAAAGGCGCTCTGTTATTCTTCATTCCTGTTGCCCCAAAACAAGTAATAAAAAGACCACTCATTGAACCTGAAAATGGGCTCCCAACAGAAGTAGAAAATGCACTGCTCATACTACCAATAATTGTTGCGGTAGAGTTATCACTACCCCAGAAATCATATTCATCTACATTTTGTGCTTGAAGTGATGAAGTTGCTAATAAAAGTGAAAGTAACATTGTTTTTTTAATTTTTGTTTTCATTTGTTTCCTTTTTGTTATGAGACATTTTGTTGTCTTGCTGTGCGGCATAGATATATTTTTTAAATATTTTTTTGAAGGGTACATCGGGGTACTTTTGCATGAGAACACACAAAAAAACCATAGTGAAATTAATAACTTACAAATCTCACATTTTCTAAAGCTTTAAAATCATTGAACCGAAAAGAAATTATGGATAATGTGAATCTTTTTCAAATTTTGGATGCAGACTTAGACCAATTAAGAAGTTATTCACTAGAGTTAACTGAAAAAAATACTGAATCTCTATATACAGAGGTTATGATTGCCTACCTCTCTAATGAAACTCAAAAGGTAGAACAAATTATCCAAGTCATAATGAATCATACAGAACTTAAAGATTATGAATTACTTCTAATCGTATCAAAATTACGCTTGGCAGTTATGAATAAAAATCTAAGTAAAACTCAAGAGCAACATGCCCTTAGCAATATCACTCCTTCCTCGCGGTGGGCCGGTGAAATATATGTCGTAATTGGATATCACTATCTAACTCAAGCATTATTTGGAGAAGCTAAATTATATTTTAAAAAAGCTTATACATGGTACCGTGATCATAATATAAAAAGAAGAATGATTATCGCTTATCATAACTTTATTATTTGTGAGGCGAATCTAGATATCAAAAAAACCACAATTCCAGATTTATTATATCTACTACAGCAAGTTAATGACAAAGAACTAAAAGACCTAAAGGCAATGGTATTGATGAATCTTTCTCGAGAGTACCAAAACCATAATGCTCTCATTTTGGCGTTAAAGTATTGCAATGAAGCGGAACAATTATCGCAAACAGTTATTGGATCACTTCGTTATTGGTCTATCCTCGCCTTAAAAGCTGATCTACTAATAGATCTCAACCGTTTTCATGAAGCTGATGTATACATGGATATGATAGTAGCAAGCCAATATGATGAACACAAAGAAGCATTGAAGGTTTTAAAAAATAAAGTAAATAAAGTTAAAGGTCTAAATCTTAATGAATTCAAAGTAGATCAGGAAAAATTACAATCAACATGGAAGGAAAGACTTAAAGGAGATTTACACAGACAGGATCTTCCAACACTCGGAAAAATGGAACAAGATCTTTTAGATTTTATATCACTCAAGCCTCGCGATAGAGAAGAAATTATTAAGTACCTTTATGGAGAAAAAATTAATTTCTAT
>CAYFHZ010000022.1:0-15196 GCA_964342535.1 uncultured Bacteriovoracaceae bacterium
TAATAAGGAGAAACAATGAAAAAAACAATTTCTAAAATGCTTATCTGTTCAATACTAACCATATCTACTGTCCAAACTTATGCGCAAGCTAAAAGTCAAGGTAGAGTTAGTTTAACTAACCTTTATCTAGACTATGATAAGGAGATGGCAAACCCTAAAGCTAACTTAGATGAATTAGGTAGAAAGTTAAAAGCTGATATTAAAAACTCTTTATTTAGTCTACCAGAAGATCAAGTAAAAGCCGAAATTATAGAATTATTAAAACAAATACCAATGAGTCACAAAAGAGAAGAACTCATAAAGCAAGTTCGCTTTTCTACTCTAGATGATTTACAAAAATTATTAAGTGAAGATACTACGATATTAGATACACTATCTGGTGAAGGATCAAATTATAATTATTATTACCGTGATAATGATGATAGTGGTCTTGCAATTATCGGAATAGTTGCCTTTGTTGCCTTTATTGCTGCTTTTACTTCGAACAAAAGTAAAGAATCAAAAGAAGATGGACCGTCAGTAGAAATAAGAGAATATTATAGTTACACGAGGTTTATTCCATTTTCTGATCCAGAAAATAAATATGATTGTCCAGCACCACAGGTCATTCTATCCCCCAGTGAATATCAACAAATAAAAGAAGATGCAAGAATGGCATGTGAAAGTGAAGCTGATACATGTCATTTTGGTGATTTCATCATTTCTAAATATCCTTCTGAATGTCGATATGAAGCAATGTATGAAGGAAGTATCATTTTAGATTAGTGGTTTATAATAATGGGCCTATTTAAAAAAAATAGGCTCATTAAAAAGGAGAAATTAAGTGAAGATCTCTCATTTCTTTTATTTAAATATACTGATGATACTTTTAAGTAATTTAGCATGGTCAATGGATTTACCATATTTATCATATCTTAAAGATGAATCAATTAAAGATGATATAATAGGTATACAAGATCAATTTTCAGATCAGCAAATACGAGAAATATTTTCAACAAAAAATTTAAAATGTGATTTTAATATATTGTTACATTTAAGTTCACTTGGAGAAAAAGACAAAAAAATCGTTACTTATAAAGCAATGGCCATGGGAATTATAAGTGATGTTGAAACAGACATCCTTCTTCAGCTCATAAATACATATGAAAGTATACCAAGACCAAAGCAAAAAATTACATTTAGTTTTTCACAAGGAAAAAATCTTTTAAAAATGTATTACGTCAATCTATTTAATAATTTTTCTGGGTGCCTAGAAAATAAATGGATCAATTTAAAATCTAAGATACTGTTTACTGGCCAGTACACAAATGTTGATCAATTACACGAACTAAATATACATGCACACAAAAAAAGATTCATAAATGATAAGGAATATAAAATTGTTGAAACCTTGAGAAAATTAACGGAGACTCATCGCTTATCCATTAAGAATTACCATAAGAAAGTGGATTCTCTACTCAATTTTGATTTTAAAATAAATCAAAAAATCACAAAATTTCACATTTCCCAAAGTGCTCATCATTTTAGCTATAGGTATAATATATATAAGAAATATAATATTTATCAAATGAATGAAATGGCAGAATTGGTTCAGCGACTAGTTAGACGATCATATATGAAATCGACTTCTGTCATTATGATAAATCAAGATGATCAAGTTTCTGAAAAAAATGATTTAAATCCCATTGAGCAATTTCATTATGCCCAAAAACTTTTTCAAATTGAAAAGAATAAGCTTTTAGAGTCTATCGGTTTTAAAGGTTATAGATTTGAATTTATTGACTTACTGATTGTGGCCTTTGAGCTTAGTATCATTCAAGAGAATGAGTTTGAAGCACTACTTGAATTAATAGAAAAAGTTAAAGAAAAAGTTAAAGAAAAAACGTTAACAAACAAAACTTTTGATTTTGTAAAAAAATATCAGTTTCTTATATCAAGTTTATCTCCTCCACTTGTAGATATATTTCTTAATCTTGCTGTTGGTATATTAGGGCAATATTTTGATGAAAAAGAAGAAAAAAATACATATAAGCATGATCTTTTTTATGGTAACTGTGAGGCAAAAATATGAAATTAACATTTATTATTTTTTTATTTATCTCTATTCAACATGTATGTGCAAATATCATGGTAATGGATCGTGACAGTAATCAAAATCTCAAATCAAAATTTGTTCCTCTTGATGGTCTTTATATGGATCACTTACTAGAAAGTAAATATTTTAAAGTCGTTAGAAAAGATAGTAATGAAATTATAGAGATTGATCCTAATGGAGAGAACGCTGAAAGCCTTAGAGCTCAAACTGTATTCTATCACCTAAATAAAGCTAGGAAATATTTTAAAATCCTAGGGATCAATCAGGAAAGCCAAATTACAGTTCGCATAGGAATAGAAACTGAATATCACAAAAAGTATCATTACAAGTCAGGATCAAAGAAGAAAATATATAATAATGCTCATACCATACAACCTGGATCGACTTGGGGACATGAAATTTGGTTTAGAGACCCAAAAGAAGAGGAGTTTTCGCAAGAATACCTAGACTTTAGAAGAGAACATCTCAGAGGTATTGTACCATTATCAAGGGATATCAGTATGGATTATTTTATAAATTTGGTACTCTACACAGGGCTTTCATATGACCCAGTTTCATACTTATCATCATCAGCAAAAAGACTAGGCAACGACTTAATAATTTCAGGCATAGCAAAATATATAACCCCAGAAGTTGTATTATTTTTTTTAGCAGAAGACACTTACTTTTTAGACACGGCAATGATACCTGAAGTAAGCTATCACGAATATACTCATTATATTATGAGTGACTATCTACCTTCAGTGGTCAATACACCTATAATGGAAGGGCTGAGTGATTATTTTGCTACAAAAATACTAAATTATTCAAAACTTTCACATAAGTTAGGAAATTTTGGACAAGAAGTACAAGAAAAAAATTCAGAAAAAAAAGTTAAATACGATCCAAAGTTCGATATGGGCCATGGTGAGGGACAACTTCAAAAAGGAGCTGCCTTTGTATTAAGAGCGCTACAAGTAATAGATACTTATTTAACAGAAAAAGAAAATATAAATTATGCTCCGAAAGTTTATTATGAGATGAGAAAATATCTAAGTATCAACTCACAAATTGCAACTGATCTCCCCCAAGCAATATTAAGCAGTTTACCATTTAAGTATAGACTGGGTATTCTTACGAGGCTAAGTAATATCAATCTTTAATTAAAGACAGTTTCACAGCGAGTTTTATAATTTGTTTCTAAATTCGATATCGAAGCGGGCTCTCGGCCTTTATCCTGTTTGAGATAAGCAAGTCTTTTTTTATCATTTTCACATACTTTGTTGATAACTGTAAGGTATTCTTCAAAAGCTGCAACAGGATATGGAATTCCATAGGCACTAGAAACAAAACTTGCTTTTTCTGATGATATTTTTGGAAATTCTGAACGTATGCCATGTTTTTCCAAAACTGTTTCAAAGTTTTCAAAATAAGTTCCAATTTGATAAAACTTATTTACTGCCTTTTTAAAAGATAAATGCTGTCCATCATGAATTTCATGACAATTATATCTTTGATCTTTTAACGTTGGAAAAAGTTCATATAAAACATTACACTCGGTTACAAAGGCTTGGGCTTCTCCTCCCTCTCCTTCGATTGTATTTACAATAAATTCAGAGAGAGAGAAATTCTTTTCATAGGGATTAAAATTTCTTCTATGGACAAAATGAGTAAGTTCATGGGCCAAATCTAAAAGCGCATCTAATTGAGTCAAGTTTTTATTGATAAAAACTTTTGACTCTGAATGATAAGTAATATGAGTTGGATCATGAGCTGAAAATTTTCGAATTAAAGTTGTATCAGTTAAAGATCCATTACCGGCTTTTAATACATCGTAGAGACTTAGATTCATTTCATTGGCCTTATCATTTGCAAGACCTAATAACCTCTTTCCTGTTTTCGACTTAATAAGTTTTCTAAGAAGATGTTTTATTTGTTCAACTTCATCTTCACTGGCGACATACCACTTTCCATAGGGGGAGAATGTCTTTTCTGTAAAAAGGTACTTAGCTGAAGCTTGTAAAGAGAATAAATATACTAAAACTAAAAGATATTTCATCTTCTAGTTTATCGACAAAATTGAGCTTATTCTCTATTTAAAATAATCGATCGGAAAAAATTGACCTCTTACCATCAATTGTGATTTTCCCAAGATTTAAAGTTCTTATGACTTTACCTGACTTTTTCTCTTGAAAAACAATATCGAAATCACCTTTTGGAAGAGATAAATCAATTTTTAAGAAGGTATCTGGAAGAACTGACCAGTATCTAACGTCAACCTTCTCAGTCTCTTTAATTCCCTTTTGAGATAATAAAAACTGAGCAAGTGCGGCTGGTTTAGCAAATAACTCTCCACTAGAGTCTCTTACTGTTTCGTAAGTTTTATATGCTGCTAAAATCGCGACAATATACTTGATAGCAATTCGTGTACCTCGTACTTTAAAACTATTATCAATGACTTCTTGATTGTAAATAAAAGAAGTGTCACTTAAACTTCCAATGGCCGTCAGCCTAGAAGTTTTTATTGTTTTCTGACCATTTTTAACAGCAATAAAATACTCTGATTCTATATGAGATGGAGCTGCATAGGGTAATTCAAATTCGAGTCCTACTTCTTTAGTTAAAACCTCTCCAGCACTATGTCGAGAATAAACACTTACATTTCCATGGTGAGAAACAAAACCTAGTCCAAGAGGACCAAGAGCAAAATATGTAAGAACTGGAACACCTATACCGTTTACTAATGCTCTAGTATTCTTATCTTCAATATTATCAACAGCGGTTCTTAAATTATAGGTATAGTCTTTTGCTACTCTCTGGCTTATTAAACCTTCTTGTAATAGAAAAGTAATATTTGATTTATTTTTTGTATTAAGCTTAGCAACAACTTTTTTACTAGGCTTATACCGTTTATAAAGACGACTGTAATCATTTGATCTATTTTTCTTAGCATATGCTAAAACATCAAATTCTAATTGGTCTAATAATTCCGTGTATTGCGGAGTAAAACTTTTCGATTTTAATCCCTTCCCCGACTTACCAGCATCATAAGCTTCTCGAAGTTCTTTATTGTAAAGTACATAATCAGTATTAAATAATTTTTGTGCAGGTCCTAGCTCAACTAAATAATTCCTCGCATCTTGATCAAGGATATATGCAATCTCAAGGTCTCGTCTCGATCCAAGTGCCTTATGTAGAGTTGAGGCCAAAACTTTTGCTAATAAATCTTGCTTAAGGAAACTTTTAAAGGAACTACTTCTCCTAATCTCTTGAAAAAAACTATCCCACGCAATTAATGTACTTCTTACACGACTTTGATAGCTTCTTTTTTCCTGTGCTGATAACTCAACTCTTTCCTCTATCGTTTTTTCTTCTGTTTTCTTTATTACCGTATATCCACCTTCAAGATAAACGTGATAAAAACTAAGAGCTTGATAAAAATAAAGAAGAGATCGCTCATAGATCGAGCCGTAAAAAACTTTAAAATTTTCATTTAAGGTATTACTTAAGACAGCTTTTCTAATACTTTTAGTATAAAGCTTATCAACAAGTTTATTCGCTTCAACAAAAAGATCAGCAGCATCCTTATATCTTTTTTGCTCTAAACGAATTGAAGCTAAGTCCATAAGGTATAAAAGCTTATTATCTTCTTCTGCGAGATCAGACTTATTTAAGTATGATTCACTTTCAACGAAGTTTTTTTGTGAAAAGAGGACTCTGAGGTTTTCCTGGTCCTTTCTTGATTGTATGGAACAACTTGTAAGAACCAGGAGTAAAAGAAGTCTTACCAACCGTAATCCTTCTTATTTGAGAACTTATTTATTCGTGTTCTAAGTCTAAAAACTTCACCTGCTGTTTCGACATTTGTCATACGCAGGTTAACAGAATATTCCTTTAGAGTTTTTCCGTCTCTTTTTTCTGGCTTCATATAAACAGTTCCAAAGATCATAAAGTCGGCACCTAGCTGCTTACCAATCTGCTTAGCTTGATTAGGATCCACCATACCATCATTTTGATATGTAATTTCTGCAAGTATTTTTTCTCTTGCTTTAGCATCTACAAGTTGAAAATCGCCTAATGCAGATACTTCGTATAAAAATTCATCATTCATATCATCAATTGGAAAGTAAGCTTCCGAAGTACTATTTTGAACTTCCCCAATAAATACTTTTGGAGTACCGTTAAAACTTTGCATAACTCTATTATAACCACGATGGTTTTTCATTTGTTTCATAAGCTCTTGAACAGCACGTCTTGTATCTTCCCCCATCCAGTTATCAGTAATCTCCATACTTTTTTCATCAGATGTGTTGTTATCAACTCTTTGTGCTTTATAGCTAGCACATGAAGTCACAATAAACAGAACTGAAAGTAAGATTGTCATTTTCTTCATTTTTCTTCCTTTAGTTTAGGTTTAATTTATCAATATTTTGGATTATTTCTTCAATCATATTTGAGCGCACTTTTACAAAGGCATCATTTTCAGTTCTTCCAATTGAAGATTTTTTAACAATATAGGTCCCAATCATTTTACTATCTTGATTACTCGCTTCTAACTTGAGGGTGAAGAGAAATTTTTCAAACCCTTTAACTTTTAAATATTCTTGAGTTCCCTCATAATCTACATGAACAAAATAATCGAAATTAGCGTTACCTGATACAATCTTATATCCAAGATCAGTGAAAAATTCAGTTACTTTTTTCCCTAAAACACTTGGTACTTCAGGGGCCAAATCTAATTTCACGATATCTTTGGTATTTTTTAAGTACTTCAATCCATCTATATCTGAGTATCGTACAGGAGAATTGATGCCACCACCATTTATCAAAATTAATTTTTCATTTAATTGTTCTCGTTTGTAATAGAGTGTAGTCATTTTTTTTATAAGAACTTTTCTCTTTAATGACATAAAATGTTCAAGTTCATTATCAAGTCGTTTTAGTTCTTGAGTAAGCGCTCTTGAAACTTTTCTTTTATCCAAACTGGCAAGGGCAAAATGTATTTCGTTCTTTTGGAAGTGCTCCTTAATTTCAACACCTTTGAGAACTTCATTAACTTGTTCAGTCACAGTATCTTGCACACTTTCTTTTAATTCATCGTACTCTTTATCTGAAAAACTTTGTTTACTCACTGTAAATTCTGCATCAATTTTCGTGGAGAAAATAGCCGCGATGGCCTTTTTAGCATGAATATCAGATTCTGCTAAATTCTGTCCTTGCCCAACAGCACATATCTCACTTGAACTACAACCATCAGAAGCAGCGTACAACCAAACAGGTTCACCATTTTCAGTTTTTTTTCGTTTTGTTTCTACGTTTTTTTGACTTGAACATGCTTGAAAAAGCAAGAGAACAGTAGATAGTAGAGTAAAATATGTTTTCATAATTAAACCTTTTAAAAAAAGTACTTCAATAGCTTAAAATATCCCCCTTTATTGTCAACATTTATACCTTTGGAAAAATCGAACATAATGCAAAGAATCAAGTCTTTGTCCTAAAACCATGATATAAATAAGCAAATTTAAATTGGAAAGTTAAATTAAACGGAGGAAATTATGGAACACAAACTACCTGAACTGCCATGGGCACAAGATGCATTAGAACCACATATCTCAGCTGAAACAATTAGTTACCACTACGGTAAACATCATCAAGCTTATGTGACTAAACTTAACGCAGGAATCCAAGGAACTGAATTTGCTGAAGCAAGCTTAGAAGATATCATTATGAAATCTAGTGGTGGAGTTTTCAACAATGCTGCTCAAGTTTATAATCACACTTTTTACTGGAACTGCCTTGCACCTGGTAAAGGTGGAGCTGCAACAGGTACTATTGGTGATAAAATAACTGCTAAATGGGGCTCATTTGACAAATTTAAAGAAGAATTTTCAAATGCTGCTGCAACGAATTTTGGTTCTGGTTGGACTTGGCTAGTAGAGGCAAATGGTAACTTAGAAATTTTTAATACTGATGATGCTGATACTCCAATGAAACATGGAAAAAAAGCTCTTATGACTATAGATGTATGGGAACATGCTTATTATGTAGACTACAGAAATGCAAGACCTAAGTATATTGAAGCTTTCTGGAGCCTAGTTAACTGGGATTTCGTTAACTCAAACCTTTAGTTGAAAAAAATAAATAATTCTTCAAAAAGCAGGTCCTTGGACCTGCTTTTTTTTATTGATTTAACAAAATCCTAACATTCACTTTTCTTTGTTTTTGATATAAATTGTGCTGGAAAAGCGAGGTTTATATGAATAAAAAAATTCTCATTATTGAAGATGATATTGATATTAGTGAGGTTCTTAAACTTCAATTAGAGCTTAAAGAATACACTCCTCTAGTGGCCTCATCATACTTGGAAGCTCAAAAGTACTTCCAAGAGCCTGATATCGATTTATTTCTCATAGACAGAATGCTTCCGGATTCATCTGGATTAGATATATGTAAATATCTAAGACGAACTCCTCCATATAATGAAACTCCAATCATCATGATAACCGCTATGGGTGAACCTGAAAATATTGTAGAAGGCCTTGATGCTGGAGCTGATGACTATATTACAAAGCCCTTTGATATTAACATCCTTCATGCAAGAGTGAGAGCACAATTGAGACGAGGTGAAAAACCCTCTGATAATAGTTCCTCTTTTGAAATGGGTGAGCTTAATATTCATTTGGAAAAGTGTGATGTAAAAGTATCTGAGCAACCTGTACATTTAACAAATACAGAATTTCAAATCCTAGCTCAGTTGATACAAAAGCCAGGGATCGTTTATTCACGTGAAAAACTTATTAATACAATACTTGGTAATGAAATTCATGTTACCAACAGAACAATAGACACACACATTGCAGGACTTAGAAAAAAATTAGGTCATGTTGCAAATTATATTGAAACAATACGTGGCGTGGGGTACAGACTTAAGGATAATGAGTAACTCTAATCCTTTTCCATGGCATTATTTTATACGCACCGTTCGTGCTAGGATACTCCTTGTCATCCTCTCATCAGTAGCTACCTATGTGGTTATGAGTACATATAAGGAACACCTATTTGCGAAAGTTATTATTATTATTTTCAGCTTCATCATTATTTCCTTTATTCAGGGATACTTAAGAATTCAGCCGTTCAGAAAAACGCTTGCAAAGATTGATGAAATTCAAGTCCAATTACCTCACAACAAAAAGCTAAATATCATTTACCAAAAGAATGAATGGATTCTCATTCAAGAGATGTTAAAACTTACTGAAAAGTATATAAGAGAACAGAACCTACAACTTCAAGCGAAAGACCAGCAATCTTCAACTATTTTAGAGGCGATCCCTGATCCACTGGTTGTAGTTGATAATGTTTTAAATTGTAAGCAATATAACACTTCCTTTAAAGAAAGTTTTATACAAAGTAAAGAAATCAAAGTTTTTAAAGATGAAAAACTATGGAAAGTATTTGAAGATGATGACATTTTAACCCTCTTTCAAGAATCACAAAAAGATCAAGAATTAAAAAGGTTAAATGGACAAAAAATCGGTCAAAAATATTATAATATCTCAATTACCCCTATCCTTGACTCAAAGAACAAACAGTTCGGCTCTCTTGGGCTATTTCACAATGTAACCGAGTCAATACTTACTGAAAAAATGAGAGTTGACTTTGTAGCGAATGTCTCTCATGAAATAAGAACACCGCTCACCTCGATTAAAGGCTTTTCACAAGTTTTATTGGCGCAGAAAGAAAGTGTACCTGCGATTATTCATAAACCATTAGAAAGAATTGTTTACAATACAGAAAGACTTAAGGATATGTTTGATAACTTATTAAAACTATCTGTCCTAGAAAGTAAATTTGAGATTTCAAAAACAAGTTTTAGTTTAGAAGATATGATTACTTCTATAAATAATAACCTTAAGCAAAAACACCTCAATAAAAACTTTTCACTTAAAGTAAATAGTACTTCACCCATATTTGGCGACAAAAAACTTCTAGAGCAGGTATTTACGAACCTAATTGATAATTCAATTAAGTATAATCCCAAAAAAGATAAATCTATTTCCGTTAATTCTTTGTTTCATGAGAATAGATACTATATAAGTATTCAAGATAATGGCCAAGGAATACCAGAAGAAGACCTTAAACGTATTTTCGAGCGTTTTTATCGTATTCATGGTAAAAACTATCAAAATGTTGAAGGAACTGGACTCGGGCTATCTATTGTCAAACATATTATAAATAAGCATAATGGTCTCATTTCTGTAGAAAGTAAGATCAATGAGGGCACAGTTTTCAAGATTGAGCTCCCTAACCAGTAAGGCATTTATGATTGCAACCATTAGATATTTTATGTTCACTATTTGTGTGATTCTAGGCTTATTATTTGCACTTCCAATCTGCTTATTAAGACCATTTAGTCCTAAAAATAGTCAGTGGTTTTTTAAATTCTTTGAATTTGTATGTCTCATTTTTGCAGGAATTTCCATTAAAAGTGAAGGTGCTGATATTGTCGCTAAAACTCACCCTAGTGTTCTTATTGGTAATCATCAGCACAATATGGATGCCCTTGCAGTTGCCCAAATCTTTTCACCACATTCCATTGTTCTTGGAAAATTTGAGCTGGGACTTATCCCTCTATTCGGTCAAGTTTATGCACTTACTGGAAATATACTCGTAAAAAGAGGAAATCGTAAAAAAGCGATGGAATCAATGAAAGTTATAGAAAAGAAGGTTTTAGATAATAAGTTAACAGTACTTGTTTTTCCAGAAGGAACAAGGAATTCAAGTGAAGAACTTGGAGCTTTTAAAAAAGGTGCTTTTTATACCGCCATCAGAACCCAAACCCCCCTGATTCCATTTTCGGTTTCAAAATATTCAAGAAATGAAAATCTTAATAAGTTTGGACTCCTTAAAATCTACGTTAAAGTTCATGAACCAATAGAAACGGTAGGACTCACCACTCAAGATATCCCAAGATTAATGCAAGAAACAAAAAAAATTATTCAAGATGGTATTGAAGAACTCAATAAGAACTATCAATAAATATAATTCAAATTGAATGTTATAAGTTGTTTATCATAATTATCATCATCTGCATCAGCTGTTTGTGATGCAATACTATAATCGACCATTAAGTAAAATTTCCCCCCTAGAGGTCTATTTAAATTTATCCCATAAGTCATTAGAGATGGTGTTCCACGATCTGAATCATTTGTATATGTAGTGGCCACTCTACTTAGATAAACAGTAGGATTAAAGAGTTTATAAAAACTTGGCATTATCATATCTAGTCTATTAGTAAGAGCAGTAGTATTGGATGTATCATTACTAGGATAACTTGTTTGAGTATAATTATTATAAAAGAATAAGGTCATCCACTTTAATATAACAACTTGCTCGTAACTAAAGCTTAAATTTGTACTATTTGAAGTATCCTCTTCAGCTGCAACATTTTCAAATCTAAGTCTAAATGTAGATGGATTATTTTCCCAAAATTGTAATTCTTCTGAGAAAGTTACCCCATATGTATTATCTGAGGCAGCAAAACTTTCATCGGCATCAGCATCGTCAGCATTATAAGTATAATCAATATCAGTAAAGAAAGTAGCTGGTTTTGCTGAATAATGATGTTCATAATTCATTTTTAAAGCAGTCTTTATATAGTATTTATTGAATGGCAAAATAGAAGTTGAATTGGAACTATATTGCGTATACGAAGCGCTTAATTCAGGTGCATATGAGAATGAGGAACTTGGATAAAATGAATATCGACTGTAAAAACCAACTTGATAATAATTCGACTCATAATCACCCGTAGATAGATCGCTTTTATTCCCTTCGGAAGTAGATGTTACGTTATTATCTATTCCATATAAGAAGTTTGCTCTTAGATAATATGGTGGCCGGGATGTAGGTTTTCCATTTCTCATTTGAAAAAGCAAGATTTCATATTTTCGTTGTAATGTTTCTATCTTTTTTCTAATTTGATCTGCAAGAGTAGACTTTTCATCATAGTCTAGTGCATGTTCATACTGAGGAATAACATAATCTTTAACCCCATTGAATGGCTCTGGTCTAGATTCAATCTGGGCCAGGTAAATATCACCTATTTGCATTCGAGAAGCTTGAACAACATCTTTCTTTTCTTCATCATTTAACTTTTCAACCATATTATAAAAACGTACAGCCTTTTTATAATCTTTAATTTCTTGTGATATAAAAGCAATATAATAGAGAGATATTGCTTTTTTATAACCTTGTTCATATGATTTCTTAAAAGCGATCCTCGCCCTTTTATACTTCAAACTCACATAAAGAACTTGACCATACTCATAGTATATATTTTCGGATTTGTAGTTAACTTCTAAAGCTTTTATAAAGAATGTTTCAGCAAGGTCAAATTCATTCAACCTCGAATAAGACATCGCTTTCCAATAGCTGATCAGTCCCAAATATGTATTAAAATTTTCAGATTTGGGGTTTAGTCTTTTTTGGACAGCATTCAAGTATTTAATAGTATCTAAGTACTTACCAGATTCAAAATTGATATAAACTTTTTGAATTGTATCTTGAATACCTGAGTTAGCAAAAATAAAATTATTTCCGAATAAAAAAGAACATATAAGCACGAAGAATAATTTTCGAAACATTAATCAATAACCTTGGTAACATCTTGTTTTTAAATTATTGTATCTTGAATATTAAGAAAATTACAATTATGGAAAGTTTTATCCCCCCTCTTAATTAAAAGGGGGATAATTGATTTAATTCTAGTCTTGCTTATTAACTTTTAGTTTTACTTTAGTTTTGTTAGTGGAAACTGTCCCAGCTGATCCAGTATTCGCAAAAATCGAGTCTGGTTGTTCACAAGTCGAACAGTCAGCAGGTCTTGGCATTGTTTCTAAAGTAGCATTATCTGTTTGAACGATACCAGCTTCAGCCTGTATTTTAATCTCTTCCTGTAACATGTTTTCCTCTTCTTGCATGATAGCATCAAGTGGTTTCTCAAATTCGTTAGCATCATTACTATCTATATTTAAACTTGAATCATTCACATTCTCGACCGGAGCTACATAATTAATAGTTGGCGCATCATCTAAAACTGGTGTTTGGTCAACTGGTTGAATCGTAACAACGACTGCTTCAGTTGCAACTCCTGTATCTGGATTAATCTTTAACAGATCACCATCTTCAGTCATTTTAAATCCCTCTGGTGGAATATACTCTCCTGATGAATTTATTCCTCCGTTGGTAGCACTTACCCACTCACCAGTATTTTTATCAAATGAACTATCTGCGCCAGGGGTGATAATTGTACCTGAATCAACATGAACAAAAATTCCATCTGCAGGTTTAACATCATCACCATCAATATAACCTTTAGCAGAGTCCATATCTATTTTTTCTTCCGAGCCGACTTCTTTAACAATATCAACTTTAAATACCTTTTTTATTTCATCAGCTACTTTATCATTATCTCCAGATACAACAATACCATTAAGACCTGGTGGAACCTTAGAGTTTAACTTTTTAGTATTTTCCACCGCAGATGCTTCAAAGTTTTGATTACTATTTAACTTATTAAATTGTCCAGAACTCATCTTTGCTGGGACTGTAGGATTTTTCAAATTTCTCATTGAAACAGAAACTTCTCCTGGTTTTATATGTCGACCTTTATTAACAATATTTTCTAAATTATTCAAATTATCATCTTTATGAATTTTATTAAAAACGACACTCCCCTCAAAAAGTACCGTCGTTGTAGACCCCGTCTTTTTATTCGCAGAAAATAGAAAATCAGTACCACGAACCCCCATGACTGCATTTCTAGACTTTACAAAAAGTTTCGATTTACTTTTATCCATATCAAGATAATCTTTGGTAACTTGGGATCTTATCTTACCAGTTAGGACGTTAATGACTCCCGCTTCCTTTTTACTAAATTTTTCAATCTTAAGCTCAGACTTAGGGCCGATATTCATCGTTGATTTATCCACAAAACTAAGTTTCACTAAGCTTCTTTGTCCGGTTTTAATAATTGAGCCTTCTTTAAACCAAGCATTTTTTTCAACTTTCAATTTTTCACCTGCAGGTGTTAATGCAATAGCATCTCCACGCACCATTTTAACAATCGCTACATTTTTTGATGATTGCCCAGAAAACGCAATAAAACTTACAACAATAGTAAAGCTGGTAATAAACAATTTTCTAATATTCATAGTTAACTCTCTTCGTTCTACTTCGTATCGGTAGAATTAGGGTCATATTTAATCTCTCATAAACTAATAGTCATTATTATCTAGGTCTTTACTTTCCCAGGAAAGAATTAACCAATTTTCAGACACTTACATGTTTCATCGTTCTTCGTTAATCTTCCTCATGGCCGTATTTTTTGGCAATAAGAACTTAAGAAATCTTAGATATCTCTAAATATCTCCGCACACTCTTTCGTTGTCACCGCTAAGGGGTTCACCCCTATCAGATGTTCCCATTTAATACTTTGAGCAAGATTCTTACTCTCTGGAAATATTTTTTTGAAAAAACATAACGAAGCTGACTCAGCATAAAATTCTTCGGGAGAACTTAAACTATAAATACTTGGAATCTTAAATACTTGTAAAAAGCTCATTTGATAGATAAGGTCAAGCTGAACATTTTTAAAGAAATATTTTGATTTTTTCATTTCTTTATTCATTAAACTATCTTTTTTCAACCTTTCTTTATTGTTAAATAATTCCTGATATTGTTGGTATTCTTTTAACCATGCTGAAAAACTTTTTTTCTTATACTGTATATTCTCCTTAAAAGATTTAATTATTTTAATTGAAGACCTATGCTCTTTAAGATATTTTCCTTTATATTCAGTTTCCTCCCAAGACCATCCCCATTGCTTAAAAAGATCGTCTGACGTTCCAAGATGAGAGTGAGATAGTTCATGTGCCATAGAGTGGACAAGGACAGGCATGACAAAGCTTTTTACAAAGTCTTGGTAATTAGCTCCTTTAAAACGTTTTTCAAATTCGTTTGAAAAATAGTTCCTAAGCTTGGTAGGAAAGTAACCTAAGGTTTTTGAGTTTTTCTGATAATAAAAAAACACATTTTTTCCATCATAGTTCACTTCTTCTCCAA
>CAYFHZ010000023.1:0-15155 GCA_964342535.1 uncultured Bacteriovoracaceae bacterium
CATGGCCCCCACCGCCTCTATTGAACTGTGTTTTAAAATACCAGAATCGAGTAATGTCGAGAGAGTTCCTGACTCTATAAAATCCAACAAATGATAATTTAATTTTTTGAGATTCTCACTGAAAACCTCAATATTAAGGCCCTGTGCCATGGCTTCACCGAAGAATTCGTCAAAAGCATCTGTAGCAATACTCGCACCATTTTCTAGTTGATTGAGTTGAGCTGTAATCTTAGAAATATGTTTTAAATTTTGAGTAAGCAGAATAAAAGCATTTAAAGTTTCTTTTTCTGATAAAAGGGAAACTAAATCCTTAACTTTATCCATTTTTTCTATATTGGCTTGACCGCCTTCTGTCGTAGGATTTAAAAACTCATCCACAGAATCTAACATGAGTCCTATTTCTGGTCTTACAGTCATTTTATCCAGATTAACTGGCGCAATTTGCTCTTCTAGTTTTTGGAGTCTTTCATCAATTTTTTTGAGATACTCCAATACATTTTGATCACTCATAGTACTCCTTTCATTAATTCGGTATGAAATTATTCTAGTAAAATAATCACATTAGCTAATTGATATAGATCATAAAGATTATTGGGGAAATACTTCATTTTTTCTGATACATTAACCAAAGTTAATGACAACACCATTTTAACTAAATTTATAATTAATAGACAAAGACTAGATTTAAGCCTTTCCTATTTGAAAAGATTATTAAGATAGATAAAAAAATTAATTTGATAATTCACTAAAATCAATTTCTTAACTATTGATAAATTTAGACAACCCATCACGCTTTCTATATACTGCTCTAAATTAAACTTTACAGGAATAAAAATGACTCAATCAAATAAGATCGTGGAGGATAATTCTTCCAAAAGTAGTTTCGTAGAACTAATCATTCAAAGACCAACGAACCTTAAAAATGATATTCTATCAGGTCTTACAGTAGCTTTGGCCCTCGTTCCTGAAGCTATAGCATTTGCTTTTGTTGCTGGAGTACATCCAAAAGTCGGACTCTATGCAGCATTTCTCATGGGACTAATTACGGCCATATTTGGTGGTAGGCCAGGTATGATATCTGGTGCGACCGGAGCGGTTGCTGTTATATTTGCTCCCCTAGTAGCAAAAGTTATGGAAATGAGTACACAAAATGGACTTAGCTATGAACAGGCCATTCATAACTCTTTGCAATACCTTTTTGCAGCAGTCATCCTTATGGGCCTCATTCAAATTCTCGCAGGTATTTTGAAACTTGGTAAATTCATTAGACTTGTTCCCCATCCAGTCATGCTTGGATTTGTAAATGGTTTGGCCATCATCATTTTTAAAGCACAATTTTCTCAGTTTACAGTTAATGGGGAACTACTAGAATTTATGCCTCTTGCAGTTATGGGTATTCTTATATTGCTTACAATGGGAATAAGTGTCTTTCTTCCTAAATTGACAACTGCAGTTCCAGCGACATTAGTTGGTATAATAGTCACTTCAATTCTTGGTTATATCATCAACCTAAAATCACCTGGAATGGTAAGAACAGTCTTAGACTTTGTACAAGATAAAGATCCATCGATTAGTACAATAGCAGCTGGTTTTCCAGGCTTTGGACTTCCGCAGTTGGAGATGAGCTGGGAAAACTTAAAGTTTATTCTTCCCTTTGCTATTTTAGCAGCGGCAGTAGGGTTAATTGAATCACTTATGACACTTTCCCTAGTTGATGAGTTAACTGAAACTAGAGGTAAAGGAAACAGGGAATGTATCGGTCAAGGACTCGCCAATGTCCTCAATGGTTTTTTTGGAGCAATGGGTGGCTGTGCTATGATTGGCCAAAGTATGATAAATATTCGCGGCGGAGGAAGAGGAAGATCTTCAGGAATAACAGCAGCAATTCTTCTGCTGGCCTTTGTTCTTTTTGCTGCACCTCTCATCGAGATGATACCACTTGCTGCATTAGTTGGTGTTATGTTTATGGTTGTTATTGGAACTTTTGAATGGTCATCACTGCGATTATTTAAAAAGATTCCTCACTCTGACTTATTTGTGATCATCCTTGTTTCTGTAACGACAATTCTTACAGACTTAGCAATTGCTGTTTTCGTAGGGGTTATTGTGTCTGCACTTGTTTATGCTTGGGATCACGGAAAACATATGCATGCAAAAAAATCAGAGGAAAACGAAAAAACAATATATGAATTAGACGGCCCGCTATTTTTTGGTTCAGTTAGCTCATTTAAGGACCTATTTGATTTCCAAAATGACAAAGAACATATTGTTATAGATTTTAAAAACTCAAGAGTTTGGGATCATTCAGGAATTGAAGCTCTACAAAATATTACAGAAAGATATGCAAAATATGACAAAAAACTACATTTACTAAACCTAGGACCTGATTGTAAACAGCTCATTGGAAATGCAAAAAATATTGTTGAATTAAGTGTTATCGAGGATCTTAAATGGCAGCATATTGCTGATGATGAATTAGATTCATAACTTATAACTTAATCTTAATTCATATAGACCTCTTGAGCGTAACGCTATAGTATATCTCCGGAGAGAGTTATGATACATAAAGAATATTCGAACTGTGGAGTAGGCTTCACAGTTGCCCTAGATGGAAAGCCAAGTCACAAAAATTTAAAAAAGATTTTAACTGGTTTAGAAAATGTTGAACACCGTGGTGGAATAGGAAAAGATAAAATCCTTAGTGATGGAGCAGGTATACTTGTTGATATCCCATGGGAGATATTAGATTATGAGCCCCATAGTGTAGCTGTTGCTCAAATTTTTGCTCCTAATGATGAAAAAGAATATCAAAAATCTATTCGCATATTTGAGAGTACTTTCTTTAACAATGGTTTGAAAATCCTTGAATACAGAGAAGTTCCAACAAATGATAAAGTACTTAGTCCTCTAGCCTTAGCAAATAAACCAAGAATGGTTCAAGCTATTATCGGAAGACCAGAGCATTGTAGAACCAATAACTCATTTGATAAACTACTCTACTTTGCTAAGCAAATGCTTCATTCAAATCATAAGTTAATAGATATTGAGGGAAGTTTCTTTTTCGTTTCTCTTTCTTGCCAAACTATAGTTTATAAAGCATTAACAACATCTCATGATTTGAGCCGTTTTTATTTAGATTTAGCAAGTGATCAATTTAAAACAAAACTTGGATTATTTCATAGAAGGTTTTCAACAAATACCCTTAGTAGCTGGGATAAAGTTCAGCCCTTTAGATTGATTGCCCACAATGGAGAAATTAATACTATTGAAGGAAATAAAAGTGCTGCTTTATCAAGAGAAAAATCATTAGGCCTTCGAGAAGATGAACTCATCATGCACCATGGAACTTCTGATTCAGGTACCCTCAATGGTATGGTAGAAGCTCTGAAATATAGAAGCTCGATTCCAAGTCTTACAGAAATACTAGCGATTATGGTACCACCTGCCAAAACTGAAAAAAGTAGTTATTTTCAATTTTGGTCCAGAGCAATGGAGCCATGGGATGGCCCGGCTCTAATAGCCTATTGTGATGGTAAAAGAATCGGTGCTAGACTTGATCGAAATGGCTTTAGACCTGCAAGATGGAAAAGAACTAAAACTCATTTTTATCTGGCCAGTGAAGCAGGATGTTTTGAGCTTGAGGCAAAAGATGTATTAGAGCAAGGAACTCTCTATGCAGGTAGAAGTGTTTCAGTACATATCCCAAAAGGAGAAATAAGTTTTAGTAATCCAGATCAAATAGATTTTTATAAAGACGCTCATTTTGATACACGTCTTATTGATCTTGATTACCTAGAAACCAAAGCTAAAAATGCCAGTCACCTAGATAAGCAAAAGCTATTTTATTACACTAAGGAAGACCTACAAAAAGAATTATATCCAATGATTCAGATGGGTAAAGAAGCTATTGGCTCTATGGGAGATACTGCAAGACTTCCGGCCATGTCGAGTATACATCGATCGATTTATGATTATTTCTATCAAAATTTTGCACAAGTCACTAACCCTCCTCTTGATTATATTAGAGAAGAAATGGTGACAGAGTTAAAAGTATACTTAGGTAGAAAGCCAAATATATTTGAACCAAAAGAGATGATTCCTCCCACCATGGCCATTAAATGTAATGGGCCAATCCTTAGTTTAGGAGAAATGGAGTATATTCAAGAAATAGAAAAAATAAAACCCGAGTCAACCATAAGAACAGGTACCGTGAGTATTACCTTTAGTAGAAACTCTGGAAAAGAAGG
Source organism: uncultured Bacteriovoracaceae bacterium (assembly GCA_964342535.1). Lineage (GTDB taxonomy): Bacteria > Bdellovibrionota > Bacteriovoracia > Bacteriovoracales > Bacteriovoracaceae. The sequence goes on from CAYFHZ010000023.1 coordinate 4,248, forward strand.
ATTTCTTCAAAGACTTGATGAGATTGTTTCAGAGGTAATAACACTCGTTCAAAATGGAAAGAATATTATTGTTCTATCTGATCGAGAAGCAAATTTTGAAAATCCAGGAATTCCCGCAATCCTAGCGATGCGGGCCGTTCAATTAGGACTAAATAAAGCAGGGTTAAGACTACGAATCAGCATGATTGTAGACAGTGGTGAAATTCGTAATTCCCACCAAGTTGCAGTCCTCATCGGATTTGGTGCAAGTGCTGTGTGTCCTTATCTGGCCCTTGAAATTGCTCGATATGAAAATGTACCAGGTACAGATCATTTATTTGAAAATGAAAAAGAAAAAAAGCTTATTAAAGGACTTGAACAAGGTCTTTTAAAAATCATGGCCAAAAGAGGTATTTCCGTTGTGAGGAGTTATCAAGGGGCTGAATTGTTTACAATCATCGGTCTTGGAAAAGATATTTTGAGTAAGTTATTTTCACAACATGATTCTTTTCTTGGAGGGTTGAACTTTGAAAATCTCGTGCAAGAAATTATTACGAGAACAGAAAAAACAAAGGATGAAACGACTCCCCCAAATAATTTTCTCTATAAAGAACATGCCTCAGGCAAACAAGGAGAGACTCACTCTTTAACAAGTAAACAAGCAAGGGCCCTTCATAAAGCTATATCCAGTGAACTTAGTTATGAAGAATCTCAAGAAAAATATCAAGAGTTTAAAAATGATCTTTATGATTTTGTTAATATTAGAGATATGTTTGAACTTATCAAAAATCCAAAATCAAATAAGATAGATCAAAGTGAGATACTCAAAACTTTTGGTTGTGGTGCTATGAGTTTTGGGGCCATCAGTGCTGAAGCCCAAAGAGATCTTATTCTGGCCTTTAACCAAGTTGGAGGTAGGAGTAATAGTGGTGAAGGTGGAGAGAACCCCTATTATGAAACGGATGGGATTTCTGCCACCACGAAACAAATTGCTTCCGGAAGATTCGGAGTCACTGCTAGATACTTAACAACTGGAACTGAAATTCAAATTAAAATTGCCCAAGGAGCTAAGCCTGGAGAAGGTGGACAACTTATGGGAATCAAAGTGAATGAAGACATTGCAAAAGCAAGATTTGCTAGTCCAGGCGTTGATCTTATATCTCCCCCACCTCAACATGATATTTATAGTATTGAAGATTTACGTCAACTTATCTATGAACTCAAACAATTACATCCTACGGCCAAAGTAAGTGTCAAACTTGTATCAGGTCAAAATATTGGCCCTATTGCTCTAGGAGTTGTTAAAGCAGGTGCTGATATTATTCAAATTTCTGGTGGTGATGGCGGTACTGGAGCAGCTCCTCTTATGTCCATGAAACATGCGGGACTACCTTGGGAAGTTGGACTACTAGAAGTTCATAAAATTTTAGTGGAAAATAATTACCGTGAAAATGTTATTCTACGTACTGATGGTGGCATGAGAACGGGAAGAGATATTATTATAGCAACTATCTTAGGGGCAGAAGAATTTGACTTTGGTAAAATGGCACTTGTATCCCAAGGTTGTATCATGGCCAGAATTTGTGAAAAGAATACGTGTCCAGCTGGTATTGCATCTCATGACCCAAAAGTAAAAGAGCGTTACAAAGGTAAAGTTGAAGAAATTGTAACATATCTAAAACTTGTTGCTCATGATGTTGCTTATTATTTAAACCAACTTGGATATACATCTCTTTCTGAAATTATAGGAAAAAGAAGTCTTTTAAAAATAGATGAAGAAAAAGCCCAAAGAGAAAAAGATTTAAACTTAGATCTTTCACACTTTTTAGGTAAAGACCTTATGGGGAGTTTTCAGACCAAATGGGATAATGAGCAAACAAATGAATTGAATCAACAGATACTAAGAGATGTAATTCATGCAGAAACTGAGAAGGTTGAAAGCCAATACGTTATTAAAAGTAATCAAAGAGCAATACCTGCAACCTTAATTGGGGAACTTGCAATTCAACAAAAGACTAATAAAAATATTAAACTTAGCTTCCTAGGAAGTGCAGGGCAAGGCTTTGGAGTCTTTAACAACCAACTTGATCTTTATCTACATGGAGAAGCAAATGATTCAGTGGCCAAAGGAATGAGTGGTGGTAAAGTCGTTATAACTCCTCACCCTGATGCCAAATTGGATACTTCTTTAAATGTTCTTGTAGGAAATGCTTGTTTATATGGAGCTACTGGAGGAAAATTATATCTTAATGGATTAGCCTCTGACAGATTCGCAGTTCGAAATAGTGGTGCTCTGGCGGTAACTTGTGGAGTTGGGCTTCATGCATGTGAGTATATGACTGCTGGAAAAGTTATTATTTTAGGTAGAGTTTTAGATAATGTGGGAGCAGGAATGACAGGTGGAGAAATCTATCTAAGAAAGACAAAACTTTCACATATTAATCAAAGCTTTATACAAGAAGTACCTATAACGGCAAAAGATAAAGAAGATATAAAACTTATTCTTGAGGATTATATTAATGAAACTAATTGTGAAATAGCGAAGAAGGTCATTAAGCATTTTACAGATTTTGCTCGTGAATTTGCTAAATGTATTCCGCTCTCTTAGTATAATAATATGACTTTAGAGTTTCAAAAAGATTTTCTATGGGCAAGTGCCTCTGCTGCTTATCAAGTTGAGGGGGCTTGGAATACTGATGGCAAAGGCCAATCTATCTGGGATCAATTCTCTAAAAAACAAGGTAAAACTTTTAAAGGAAGTAATGGTGATATTGCTGTAGACCATTACCATCGCTATATTGAAGATGTTAATCTTATGAAGGAATTAGGACTAAAGGCTTACCGTTTTTCCATTAGCTGGCCACGAATTTTACCTAACGGAAGAGGTCAAATTAATCAAGCAGGAATTGACTTCTATCACAACCTCATTAATGAACTTAAAAAAAATAATATTGAGCCTATTGTAACAATCTATCATTGGGATTTACCTTTATCTTTACAGGATGAATATAGAGGCTGGGAAAACCGTAAGATCATTGATGATTTTGTGGCCTATAGTGAACTTCTATTTCGTGAATATGGAAATAAAGTAAAATACTGGGTCACTATAAATGAGCAAAATTATTTTACTCATAATGGTTATATCACCTCAAGACATCCACCTGAGATGAGAGATGAAAAAGCTTTTTACCAAGTAAATCATCATGCCTTTGTGGCCAATGCCCTAACTATAAAATCTTTTAGAAAGATCGTTCCACATGGACAAATAGGTCCAAGCTTTGCTTACTCTCCGGCATACCCAAAAACTTCTCACCCTAAAGATATAAAAGCATGTGATTTTGCCGAGGACTTTACCAATTATTGGTGGCTAGATGCCTATCTTGTGGGACGTTACCCTGAGACTGTATCTCAATATTTAAAACAAGATCAAAAATATCCTAAAATCCATCAAAATGACTTTGAACTGTTACAAAAGTACAAACCAGACTTTTTAGGGATCAATTATTACCAAACTCTTACGTACACCTCTAATGAAGAAAATATATTTGTAGGTGATTATAATACCACTGGTTCTAAGGGCTCAACTGCAAGTAGTGGCCAGCCTGGATATTTCAAAACAACCAAAAATGAAAATTTGCCTCAAACAAATTGGGATTGGAATATCGATGCCGATGGTTTAGCAATTGGACTGAGAAGACTTTATTCTCGTTACAAAATTCCTATGCTTATTACCGAAAACGGGCTTGGTGAATTTGATAAATTAGAAAATGAAAAGGTTCACGACAGCTACCGAATTGACTACCTTAACAAACATTTTTTAGCTGCCAAAGAAGCTATTGATGATGGCGTAGAACTACTAGGGTTTTGTACTTGGTCATTTACTGACCTTTTAAGTTGGCTTAATGGATACCAAAAAAGGTATGGACTCGTTTATATTGATAGAGATGAAATAAACGAAAAAGAACTTAAAAGATATAAAAAAGATAGTTTCTATTGGTACCAAGAGGTTATTGCACAAAATGGCTCAAATCTAAAAAAATAAATTATTTAACTTAGTCTTATTTTCCAATTGAGAATTTCTTCTTTTTGAAATGATTTTTTTGGTTCAGTTCCCCAAATTGCCCCTGGCCATGCTCTATCTGTTTTGTACCGAGAAATAATATGAACATGCATTTGTGGCACCATATTGCCAAGACTCCCAACATTTATCTTATCAGGTTTTGTATATTTTTTTAAAAGATGACAAATATAATCTATCTCTTTAGTCAAAAGAAACTGCTTATCAAGTGAAAGCTCCTGCCAATCAATAATGTTTGCAATTTTAGGAATCAATAAGAACCAAGGATTATCACCGTCTTCTACTAACCGTAATTCACATAATTCTAAATCTATAAGATGATGACTAGATGATTCTATTCTATGATCTAGTTTAAAACTCACAGGCCCCCCCCCCTAAATAAAATATTGATGAATACTATAACCAACGCCAAGTAAAGCAATACCTAAAATATAACAAACACCAAAGCCCAAATTAAATTTTTCTGCAAATAAAAATGGAACAAAAAAAAGTAAAGATAAAGGAACAGCTGAAAAAATACTTTTCGCATAATGAACAGCTTTTTCCGGTCCCCATTCTTGCCTCGAAAATAAGAGAGCAATCATCGACGTCAAAGGAAGAGCAGTTAGAAAACCGGCCATTCCCATTTTTTTTCCAGATAGCCATGATACAAAACTAATTATTATTGCAGCAAAAATTATTTTCAGCGCAAATGCCATAAACTAATTTATCTCCATTAAGTCAAAAACATTATCTTCAATCCACCCTACAAGACTAAAAATCTTATCTCGGGCCATGACTCCATTATCTGTTAATGAGTACTCCACTTTGGGTGGAACAATGTCATATGCATGTCTATTTACAAAACCATATTTTTCAAGATTTTTTAGAGTTTGTCCCAACATTTTTTCACTGATTCCTTCTACCTTTCTTCTTAAATCACTAAATCTCATCACGTCATTTTCTGAAAGCGCCATAAGAATGAGAATACTCCACTTGCTGGTAAGTGTAGCTAGGATTTCTCTAGAGGGACAAGCTGTCGAAAGAACATTTCCTTTTCCGAACTTTTCTTTAAGTGCTTGAATTTCTTGACTTTTCATACTAACCTTTTGGTATGTACTTACTTTTAGTAAGTGCTTGTTCTAATATAACATAGAAACAAAAAACAACCAAGCAACAAGGAGAATATTATGATTGCAATTACTGGGGCCACAGGACATTTAGGTGCACATGTATTAAAAAAATTAATTGAAGAAGGTACTAATCCATCTGAAATTTTAGCTCTAGGAAGAAATGAAAAAAAACTAGAAGAACTCGCTAAAGACTTAGGCGTAAAGACTGCAAAGTTTGATTACACAGATCCTAGCACAATTGATGCAGCTTTATCTCAGCCAGATAATCTTCTTTTGATTTCTGGAAGTGAAGTAGGACAAAGGTATATTCAACACAAAAATGTTATTGATGGAGCAAAGAAAGCTGGTATCAAACAAATTGTTTATACGAGTTTATTAAAGGCTGATACAAGCCCACTTGGTCTTGCGCCTGAGCACAAACAAACTGAAGAGCTTTTAATTGATTCAGGGCTTAACTACACTATTTTAAGAAATGGTTGGTACACTGAAAACTATACCGATCAGCTCCCAGTAATGATTGAAAACTCAGGATTTGTAGGATGTGCTAAAGATGCAAAAATTTCAGCAGCACCAAGAGAGGACTATGCCCAGGCGGCAGCAAAAGTATTAACGAGCTCTGGTCATGATAAAAAAACTTATGAGTTAGCTGGAGATGAAGCTTTTACTCTTAGTGAGCTTGCTGATGCGGTATCAAAGGCCGTAAAAAAAGAAATAAAGTATACAAATCTTCCTGAAAAAGACTTTACAAAAATTCTAATTGACGCAGATCTGCCAGAAGGATTCGCTCAAGTTTTATCAAGCACTGAAACATATGCACAAGACGGGGCATTATTTAATGACTCAAAAACCCTATCGAGATTAATAGGTAGACCAACTCAAACACTAAAAGACGTTTTATCTAAATAAGTTTTAAAATAACGAATAAGGTCAACGATTTTATGGCCTTATTCGTCTAAATAAAGTTACAATAATTTCATAAAAGGAATTATATGTTGAACTTACAAAATGCTCTTGGACTTCTTATTGAAAAACTAATCTCTTGGTATGAGCTCGTTATTCAAAAAATTCCAAATTTTGTAGTTGCTATTGTTGTTGTTTTTATTTTTTTAACGATAGCTAAATCAGTTAAACAAGCAGTTAAAAAATTCATTCCTAAATTATCGACAAATAGATCTGTAAACTCTCTAATGGAAACCTTATCATTCATGACGATTTTACTGATTGGTATGTTTGTCGCCCTTGAAATACTAGGGTTAGATAAAGCTGTTACATCAATTCTTGCTGGGGCCGGGGTTATCGGTTTAGCTCTTGGTTTTGCCTTTCAGGAGATTGCCTCAAATTTTGTATCAGGTATTTTTATTGCCTTCCAAGAGCCCTATCAAATTGGTGATATCATTCAAGTTGAAGACTCAATTGGTAAAGTCAAAAACATTGAACTTCGAACCACTTGTATAACGACCTTTGAGGGACTTGAAGTTTATATTCCTAACAAGGATATGTTCACAAAAACTTTCACAAACTTTACAAGTACACCAGAAAGAAGACTCGATCTTCGAGTTGGCGTTTCTTATGGAGACAATTTAAAAGAAGTTGAAAAAATAACTCTTAATGCTCTTGAAGGTTTACCACACCTTAGAAATGAACATAAAATTGAGATCTTTTATGAGGAATTTGGAAGTAGTTCTATAAATTTTGTTCTTCATATTTGGCTTAATTATACTGATCCAAAAAATTACCTTACTGTTCGTCATGAGGCCATAAAACGTATTAAGATGGCCTATGATCAACATAATATTACAATACCTTTCCCTATCAGAACTCTTGACTTTGGTATTAAAGGGGGAAAAGAACTTGGACAAATCTTAACTCAGAACAAATTAAGTTAACTACATTTTCCTCTTTAAAATTAAACGCTTACGTTAATTAAAAAACAAATATTTAAGTGTGATCTAGATCATACTCATCAGTATTACATTATTGTAATATTGCAAAAAAGATTATCGCAAGGGGATCAAATATGGAAACAATTTTAGATGTAAGAGAAAAAATGGAGTTTGATAATGAGTATATTGAAGGATCTATAAATTTACCTTTATCAAGAATTAATCAAAATGGAAAAAGTATTCTTAGTGAAATTGCTCCAGGAAAAATTACAATTATGTGTCGTTCTGGGATGCGTGCTAAAATGGCCTTAGAAACCATACAATCAATGGATCTAGCACAACATAAATTTTCAGTCTATAACGGTGGAATTATCAACTGGAAGTCACAAGGTAAAGCTACAATCAAGAAAGCATTTAATGAAAAATTCAATGTAACTAGACAAGTGCATTTAGTTGCTCTAGTAGTTTTATTAACTGGTCTTGTCGGTCAACAACAATTTGAATCTTTAAAATATTTACCTTATTTAGTTTGTTTTGGTCTTGCGCTCGATGCTTTTACTGGGTTTTGTCCCATGAGATTTTTTCTTAACTTAGCTCCATGGAATAAACAATAAGGAATTAAAATGAAACTACTAGGATTAATTACCATCACTCTATTTACACATAATGTTTATGCAGAAATTAGCTTTCAAGATCTGTGGAAGCAAATTCAATCAAAATCAGAATACCTTAAATCACAAGAAGCTCAAATTGAGCTTTCCAAGTTAGAAAAAGAAAGAGCAAATAGGCATTGGCTTCCCAATGTCAAAATGGGCGCCTCCATTTTTAATACTAATGACCCAGGAGGCGTCTTTTTTAATAATCTCGGTCAAGGTGCCATTACCCAAAAAGACTTTGATGTTAATACACTCAATAATCCAGGCACTGAACAGTACACTTATGGACAAATTACAGTTGAACTTCCACTGTATGAAGGTGGTATGAAGGCTGGTGCAAGTAAGATGTTTGATGATATGTATAAAGCATCAAAAACTGAGTTTAGTTACCATAAATCCAATGAGTATACGAGTTCTCTCAATGACTATGTTACAATTGCAAGAATCAAATATACTCAATCCCAACTAACAGAAGTAAAGGATCAATTAAAAAACCTCATCGATAAATATTCATTAGGCTCCAAGAAAAATCCTGTAGGTAGATCTGGACTTTTAGGATTAAAGTCTGTTTTAAAAAGAATTGATGTTACTCAACAAGGGCTGACTGCTGATAAAGAACATAGGATTGAAATATTAAGCTATAAGTCTCAAAGCAATTTATCTCAAATAGAGTCGATCAAAGATGTAAAAAAGTATCTAAAAAGACATTTAAATATCGATTACTCTAAGGATGAGTCTTCTCTTCTTAAGGCCAATAAACTTAAAGTGAAAGCGCTAGGTAGTACTGTTAATATGGAAAAAGCAAGATATCTTCCTCGTGTAGCTCTTTTTGCCACTCAAAACCAGTACCATGGGAATAGAGACGATAACTCAACTCAATACATTGGAGTTTCTTTGCAATGGGCACTATTTGATCCTGATAATTACGGCCGTAAGGCAGAAGCATCCCAAAGAGTAGTAGCGAAACAAAGAGCACTAGAGGAAGGAGCTCGTAAAGAGGCTGCTTATAAAAACTCTTTAAAAAAATCCCTACTCAGACTTGAAAATGCACTGACTGATGTTGATAAAAGTGCTGACTACCTTGCTGAGCAAGTAACACTTAGCTTCGGTTTATATAAACGAGGAAGCTTGAATGCCCTACAGTTAGCTGAAGTATTGAATAGAAGAATTGATCTTGAAGTTAATAAACTCAATTTAGAACAAAAACTCATTCAAGCTTCAACTCAGCAATATTTATTATATAACTAAGGGGATATAAAAAATGAAATTACCTAAAATACACAAAGGAATGGCAGGTAAACTTGCCGAAACTTTCGTTCTCTCTAAACTAACACCCATAACTGTTCTATTGAGCTTGTTATTAGGTGCGGCTTCCATCTATTTAACTCCTAAAGAAGAAGAACCACAAATTATTGTACCAATGATTGATGTCCTTATTCCGTCCCCTGGTCTCAATGCAGATGAGGTCGAAATTAAAGTTACGGGACCTCTAGAAAGGGCCTTATGGGGGCTAGATGGAGTTGAATATTTATACTCTTCAAGTATGCAAAATGCTGCCCTTCTAACTGTTCGTTTCAAAGTCAATACGCCATTAGAACCATCTCTAGTAAAAGTTCACCACAAGGTTAACGAAACATATAGTGTCTTACCTAAGAATGTCATGACACCATCAATAAAATCATACTCTGTTGATGATGTCCCTTTTCTAGCAGTAAGTTTTACAAGTGAACAAAAAGATGACTATGAATTAAGACAGCTTATCTCACCACTGGCAAAAAAAATTAGCTCAACACCAAACATTGCTGTTACTGAGCTTCTTGGAGGGAGAAAAAGAGCAATAAGAGTTATCATTCAAAGTAAAAAATTAGCAAAACATGGTATTTCTCTTAATACGGTAAAAAATGCGTTACAAGGAAATCATATGCTCATGCCAACAGGTAAAAACTGGTCTCACTTCAAAGTATATGATGTTGCAGTAGGAGCAAGACTTGAAACAATTGATGAAATTAAAAAGATAACAGTAGGGACAAGTCTAGGTCAGATCATTTCAATTGCAGATATAGCTGATGTCATCGATGGACCTGAACAAAGAGTAAGAGAATCTATTCTTTATGATAAAAACTTAAAAGTAAATGGACAATCTGCTGTCACATTATCTTTTGCAAAAAGAAAAGGTACAAATGTTGTTGAACTCTCAAAAGAGGTACTACACCAAATTAATGAGTACAAAAAAGAACTTCCATCTGATGTCAAATCAATAGTGATTAGAGACTATGGTCTCACTGCTGAAGAGAAGTCTAACGAGCTTATTGAGCATTTACTCATTGCAACCATATCAGTCTCTATTCTTATTGCATTGGCCATGGGCCTAAGAGCTGCTCTTGTTGTGGCCATAGCAATCCCTGTTACACTTGCTTTAACTTTAGCAACTTATTATCTTATGGGATATACCCTAAACAGAGTAACACTTTTTGCACTCATATTTTCAATTGGTATTCTTGTTGATGATGCGATTGTCGTTGTAGAAAATATTGAAAGATATCTTAAAACCTATCCTAAACTATCTATCGTTCAAGCAACTCTACGAGCAGTAAGTGAGGTTGGAAACCCAACAATACTAGCAACATTTACAGTTATTGGTGCTATCATGCCTATGGCCTTTGTAAGAGGTTTAATGGGACCATATATGAAGCCAATTCCTGTCGGAGCAAGTATTGCAATGTTACTCTCACTTTTCATTGCATTTATGATCACTCCATGGGCATCAGTAAAGCTACTAAAAAAACACCACCATCATAAAGAAGATGAAGAAGAGTTTGAAAATTTACCACATGAAGCATCTACTCTAGATAAAGCCTATATCTGGATTACTGGACATTTACTTGAAAGTAAAAAGTGGGCTTTAGGTTTTCTTACTTTATCTATTGGTCTTTTTATACTCGTTTCCATGTTAGTCACAACAAAGTCAGTAAAAGTCAAAATGTTACCTTTTGACAATAAATCAGAATTTCAAATTATTGTAGATTACCCTACAACAACTCCTCTTCATGAATCTCTTCAATATTCTAAAGAACTCGCTGAGCTACTTATGCAAAATAAAGATGTTGAAACCGTTCAAGTTTTTGGAAATGAACCAGCACCTTTTTCATTCTCAGGTATGGTTAAACATACACAAATGAGAAATTTTGAATATATGAATG